>CADAWW010000019.1 GCA_902791675.1 uncultured Bacteroidales bacterium | reverse complement strand
GCCATGTTCGTTCCCAACGACTCAACCCTTTGGGACTATTTCACACGCGCCGGTGGTATGCAGTTAGTTAAAACATATTATGTACGCGAGAAGACAGAATATGAGATTCCTAACGAAATACATCCTCATCCCTATGCTGTCCCCACAACATACGAAGAATTATATGAGCAGATTGACTGTATTCCTTTGACTGTTCTTCAGAAGCTTATAAATATAATAATGTTACGTTCATTTACAGGTTCAGTACCCAGTAAGATGACAAAGCAGAAAGACGATGCGTTGGAGCAGTTGTTCTATCCCGAGGATATTGATAAGATTGACACCTGTCTGATGGCAAGCAACGGTGCGGTATATCTTATGAATCAGATTTACGGTCCTGCAGACTTTACATCAGTTACAGCTCCTGCATTCATCAGTACCACCAACAAGATTATAAGCTGGGCTATTTACGACCAGAACAAGATGGGTTTGAACTACTATGCTTACCTGAAGGCCATGCAGAGTAGATTTACCTTCTTCATGCCAAGCGACGAAGGTCTTGCATGGTACTACGACCCCACCAGTATTAAGAGTAAGACACCTCGTGTAATTGAAATGAAGTACAAGAACGTGCCTTCTGGTGAAGTTGCAGTACAGGCCAACTGTTGGAAATACTGTGACCCCTATAAGATTAACCCCGGAGAGATTGGTTCAAAGGGTCAGCAACTTGTAGGAGCCGCCGGTAAGATTGATGCTACCGATATCACCAACCGCTTGAAGGATATTCTGGAGAGCCACACCATCGTACACGACGGAACCAACCCCATCGACGGAGAAGACGAATACTTCCTCTCTAAGAACGGTAACGCTATTAAAGTTGTTCGCGACGAGGAAAACAATATCATTGCCGCTAAGGGTGGTTTCCAGATCGAGAACGAGAGAAATGGCGTGACGATTGATAACCCTGGTGTTACCAACTGTAATGTAACAGACCCCTTCCCCAACCTGAAGAATGGTAGTACTTATGTACTGGCTGCTCCTCTGGTTCCCACATACCGTAGTGTATGGAGTATCTTTACCGATGATATGAAGGAAGATGCTGCTTACAATCCTAAGGGCTATTCAGATGCTGCCTGGGAAGCTAACCCCTACAGTGCTTTCTATGACCTCTGTGGTGCAGATGCATACAGCAATGAGATTATCGGTTGCGGTCTGGTTGATGCCAAGGCAACTGATTCTGAGAAGAAAGCAGCCATGAAGAAATTCCTGGTTTTCACCAAGGACAATGGTCTTGATTACAACATCCAGTTCTTTAACAACTACCGCTACACCATCTTCGTACCCACTAACAATGCAGTCCGTGAAGCTATCGCTAATGGTCTGCCCACTTGGGAGGATATTTATGAAGATTATCATTCACACTGTAAACACCTTGTAAACTCCGAGACAGGAGAATGGGAGAAAGATGCAGATGGCGAATATGAATACACCGACGAATTGGAAACATACGAAGACAGTATACGTATCCAAGCCAAGATTACATATCTTACCAATTTCATCCGTTACCACTTTGCCGACAATTCTGTATTTGCAGACAAGTCAGAACTTACAGATGCTAACGGAGAAATGGTAACCTCAAGTTACGACCACAATACCGGTTTGTTCTGCAAGATTCATGTTGACCGTGTTAAGCAGGGTGACGAGACTCTTCTGCGTGTTTGCGACGATGTCACCTTCAAGAATGATCGCAGCAACAAGATGCCGACTGTTGGAGAGAAGAACGTTTTAGCACGTGATATTTCATGTAACAAGTCTCCCAAGGGTTATGCCATGACTGGTATCGTACTTGATGCCTCAAGTGCTGCCGTAATTCATCAGATTGACGGTGTGCTGAACCACACAGCTTTGGAAGGCGGTCGTCATGACAGCACATGGAGCACAACGGCTAATGCTAAGAAATATATTAAGAGATACGCCATTGTAGAAATGAAATAATTTACTATCACTATGAATAAAATAACAAAGCTTATATTGCTATGGGTGATAGCCCTGATGGCTTTGCCCGCAAGTGCACAGCAACGGCGTATTTCCGGTACTGTATCTGATGATATCGATGTCATCATCGGTGCCAACGTCGTAGAGTTAAGTAAGGACAATCGTATTGTAAGCCAGGCCGTAACTGATATGAATGGTAACTTTACCATGAATATCAAGGATCCTAACAATACACTTAAGGTTTCTTATATCGGATACAAACCTCACGTTGAGAAAGTGGGCAACAAGAATGTCTTCAAGATTACCCTTCAGGACAACACCAAGGTGATGAAGACGGTTGATATTGTAGCCAAGCAAAAAGCTCCCACAACAGGTTTGGAGATTCCAGCACGTGAATATTCCGGTGCCGTTCAGAAGTTCAATATGGAGGACATGGAAGGTCTTGCCTTCGAGTCTGTCGACCAGGCTCTGCAGGGTCAGATTGCCGGTCTTGATATTGTGCCCAACTCTGGTAACCTTGGCTCCGGTACCACCATGCGTCTGCGTGGTATCTCAACCATTAACGGTAACAAGCAGCCTTTGATCGTCTTGAATGACCACATCTTTGAAATTCCCGACGAGTACAAGGAGGAGAATTTCGAGGATTATGATAACGAAGAGCAGTTCTCAACGCTTTTGAGCGTTAACCCTGAAGACATCGAAAGCATCACCGTACTGAAGGATGCCGCTTCTACAGCAAAATGGGGTATGAAGGGTGCTGCCGGTGTTATTGAAATTAAGACTAAGCGTGGTAGAAAGGGTAAGACCCGTGTAAACTTCAGCTATAAGTTCACCGGTACCTGGCAGCCAGAAGGCTATAAGATGCTGGATGGTGACGGTTACACCATGTACATGAAGGAGTCTTACTATAACCCCTACCAGAGACCTACTACAGAATACGGTCTGTATGAGTTGGACTATGACCGCTCTAAGCCAAACATTTACTACAACTTCAACAAGAACACTGATTGGGTAAAAGAGGTTAAGCAATTCGGTCAGGAGCACAGATTCTCTGTAAACCTCACCGGTGGTGGTGATAAAGCCCTCTTCCGTATCAGTGCCAACTATGACAAGAGTACTGGTAACATCATTGGTCAGACCATGAACCGTTTCACAACGAACACGGCTTTGGACTACTATGTAAGTGACCGTATCAAGTTCAGCTCTACCATCGACTTAGGTTTCTATACCAACCACAAGAACTATGGTAACGATATTCTGAACCGCGCCTACAAGGCTATGCCTAACATGAGTGTCATGGAGTATGACTCTCAGGGTTTTCCCACAGGCAACTACTTCAATATGTTGCCTCTGGCAGCCGTTTACTCAACAGCCGAAACTAGCAGTCGCCAGAACGATGGCTATCACACCTCTTATTATTTGCGCGATATGTTCGTAAACGGTAACCCCGTAGCACGCGCCATGTTGGCCTGGTGGAAGATGAGCCAGTACAACCTGAAGCCTCAGTTCAGTATTGAGTACAAGTTGCTGGGCAAGGATTCCGACCACCACCGTTTAGACTATGTCGGTGACGTCGAGTTACAGGTATTCAACACCAGTAACGACCATTACTGCCCCAGCGAGTTGAAAACCATGGAATGGGTTTGGGGTGGCGACCATGCTGCAGAACTGACAGCCAACGAACGAAACTATGTAAGCAATGACGAGGCCAAGACCTTACAGTTCTCTACCCGTCACGACTTGCGCTACTACTCAGCTTTTGCCAACAAAGACCACAGCCTTTCTGCTTTGGCTCGATTCGAGCTGACCACAGGTAGCGGTACCGACCAGTCTATGGGATTATGGAACGTACCCGATGGTATTACCGACCCATCTGTTATAGGTTTACTCCGCTCTGCGGGTGCCGGAAACAGTGAATGGCGTAGCCAATCCTTCTTCTTCAATACGCACTACTCCTATAAGAGTAAGTATAATTTGGATGCTTCTCTGCGTATCGATGGTAGCACAGGTTTCGGTTCCGGTCACAAGTACGCATCATTCCCCTCTGTCGCTGTTCGTTGGAATGTCAGCGATGAGAAGTTCATGGATTGGAGCAAGAAATGGCTGCAACTGTTTGGTATCCGTGCCAGCTGGGGTATTGTAGGTAATACCGGTAACAGCGGTAGCGACCAGTACAACAAGTACAGAACGGACGGCTACTACAACGGTCACCAGGTTATTGTACCGGAGAACCTCTCTCTTACCGACTTACGTTGGGAAAAGGTTTACAAGATGAACTTAGGTTTCAACTTGGAACTCTGGGGCGGCTTGCTTAACATCGACGGAGAAATGTACAACCACAAGACTACGGATCTTATCATGAGAGGACTCCGTATCTCCAGTGCCAACGGTTTCAGCAATCTGGCTTTAGTTAACGGCGGTACCATGCGTAACACGGGTTGGGAAATCAATTTCAATACCGGCAAGATTTGCAAGATTGGCAAGTTCTCTATGAAGTTGCGTGGTAACTTGGCTCAGAACTTCAACGAGGTGGAAGAAATGAATCCCATCCTTTTGGAGAACCTGAACGGATCTGATACTTATCAGCCAGGCAACATGAATTGGAACAGACGTGTACAGATTGGTAACGCACTTGGTTCATTCTACGGTCTTCACTACTTGGGTGTTTACAAGTACGACTATGATCACAACGGCTACACCACCAAGTCAATTGCCGACTATGGTTATGCAGAGTACAACAACAGTGGTTACGACCGCAAGGGTAACCCCATCAACACTGCAGCTGCAGCAGCCCGTCGTGGTGAAATTGCTACCTGTCCTATTGCCTACGATGCAGACGGCAACATGCTTACCAATGCTAAGGGTGAGCCCCTGCCCATGTATTACTGCTACAACGAGGGTTACCGCAAGAAATTCTCTGGTGGTGATGCTATCTACGAGGATATAAACCACGATGGTCAGATTGACCGTTATGATATGGTTTACCTCGGCAACTCTAACCCCAAGTGTAATGGTGGTTTCGGTATTCAGCTCTACTACGGAAGATTCTCCATTAACACAGGTTTCAACTTCCGTCTGGGGAACATGATTTTCAACTATGCCCGTATGGAGTATGAAAGCATGTACAATAACAACAACCAAAGCTATGCCAGTACATGGCGTTGGCGCAAGAATGGCGACGAAACCGTTATTCCTCGTGCCCTCAACAACTATGGTACCGGCTACAAGAGCTATAACTCTTTGATGAGTGACCGTTACATTGAGAAAGGAAACTACCTGCGTCTCCAGTACATTCAGGTTAGCTATGATTTCGATGCAAAGAAGTTGAAGAAGTATGGTATCAACTCTCTGAAGTTACATGCTTCTATGAACAACCCATTTGTATGGACCAGATACACGGGTGTTGATCCTGACGTATCTCCCACAGGTTATGATTGTGCTGTCGACAGGAGCAAGACTCCTCGTAACAAGTCCTTCACTTGCACTTTAAACATTGGATTCTAAATTTACAAACAGATGAAAAAGATAAATCATATATATAAATCTGCCTGCCTGTTTGGATTGCTGGTTGTAGGATTGGCATCCTGTGAAGACTACCTGACAATCTATCCAACAGACCGCGTTGTCGAGGAAGATTTCTGGGAAGACTTGAACGACCTTAATGGTGTTCGTTACGGCGCCTACAAGCAAATGGCAAGCACTGTTGACAAGATGTTTTATTGGGGCGATCTCCGTTCTGACAGTTACAAGTTGAATACTGAAACACATTCAGAGCAGGATAGCCATGATATGCTAAGTAATATTTTGGCCGGTATGCCCGACTCAAGTATGAGTTGTTTCGACTGGGAAGGCGTGTACAAGACCATCAACCTCTGTAACAAGGTACTGAAGTACGGTCCCGAGGTATTGGAGAGAGACAAGCAGTTTACCACCACCGAGTGGTATTACATGCGTGCCGAGATGACGGCTCTCCGCGCCCTCAGCTACTTCTATCTGATTCGCGCTTTCAAGGATGTTCCCTATACCACGAAGCTTATCAACAGCGATACCGAGGTGGAGACATTCCCGCTGACCAACCAGCTGGTGGTATTGGACTCTATCATTCTTGACTGCGAAAAAGTAGCCGGTCAGGCACGTAACCGTTTCTCCAGCAACACAGATACCAAGGGTATGATTACCAATGCAGCCATCTATGCGATGCTGGCTGACATGTACCTCTGGCGCGGTTCACTGCACGAAGGTCGCGGTATCAAGTTCGATACCGTAGCGGTTGTCAGGCCAGACGGCACCGTTGACTCTGTTGCCCACACACCCGTCGGCGACTACGACCTGGCTGTTCAGTGGGCCGACAAGGCACTTGAATCACACCACAATCAGGTAATAGATTACTTCTCGTCTATGACATTCGGTGCAGGTAATACTTCCGGAGAAATCGTTTCCTACGGTTTACCCAATGTAGACCTGATAAAGAACAATTTTACAGGTGCACACCAGAGTACCGTTCCCAGCCTTAAATCCCAGAACGATATATTCAATGAAGGAAACAGTATAGAAAGTATCCTTGAGATGCAATACAGGGTTTCAGACGGTTTAAAGAACAACGTAGTTAACAATTTCTACGGCTATTCTACAAAAGCCAACCTGATGGTTGCCGAGGATGCCATGAAAGAAGCCTGTGAGAAAGACGAAAAATTACAGAAGTTCGACACCCGTCTTTGGGTCGGCTGTCAGGTTTACGTCAACGATACACAAGCCAAATCAGGTTATTACTGTTTAAAGTATCAGCGCCCCAGCTTTTTACTTGAGGGCCAGGGAGCTAATCGAAAGATCACCTACGCAGTAACGTCTGGTAGCCAAGAGTACAACAACTGGATTATCTATCGTACTACAGATGTTTTGCTGATGAAGGCAGAGGCTTTGGCCTGTGCCAAGAAAGAAACTCCTACTGTAAAGAGCATCCTGAATGCTATCAACCGCCGTTCTTATTGCGACATCGAGGAAGGCAAGCAGCCTGCCGAGGACGGTTCGGGTACTATCGGTGACGTTAAGATTGCTACAGACTGGTCCGGAAAGAAATCCACAACGCCTAAGATTCCCGGCTTGGTAAAGACAGTCATGAATCAGCGACAGATTGAACTCTTAGCCGAGGGAAAGCGTTGGTTCGACCTTGTTCGCTGCGCAGAACGTTACAGCAACAACAATCAAGATTCTCCTGACGAACGAGAGAATCCTGAAGGTGTACAGAAGGGTGAACCCGGATACGTTGGCAACGGAATGTCTGGTATGAGCGCTGTTGTTGAGTGCTTCATGCAGAACTCGGTTAGCAACTCTTATTCTACCCTGATAAACAGATTCAAGAATCGCTGGGGTCTCTATTGTCCTATTTACGAGCAGGAAGTTAAGGCAAGCCGCGGTGTAATTCTTCAGAATCCTGTATGGAACAAATCAAGATATGAACAGTAAGTTTGTATAAACAGGAATTTAAAGAAATATCAAATATGGCTAACAATAAATTCAACAAATACATCGGAGCAGTAGCTTTGGGAGTTGCCATTCTGGCAGTGCCCAGTTGCTCTGATGATCACTTCGACGTAAATTACGGAAGTGATGAGAACTCTGCTGTTGCTACACAGTCACTGTGGGAACTCATCAGCGAGAATCCCAATTTGAGTAAATTCAAGACAATAGTAGAAAAGGCAAAATATTGGAAAGACGAGAACCACCCGGTAAATAACTGGACGTATGCCGATGTGCTGAAGAGCGGTCAGTTAGTTACCGTCTGGGCTCCGGAAAACGGCTATCTCTCTGATGCAGAGTATAATAGCCTTCTGGAAAGATGCCAGACTGACGGTTACAATCTGCAGCAGCAGTTCATCAGCAACCATATCGCTCTGTGGCGTAAGAACGTCTCTGAAACTGGTATTGATACCATCAAGATGATCAACGGCAAGAACATGGTTTTTGATAAGACAGATATCTTAAATTGCAAGATTCAGGGTATTTCACTTAACGAGACGAACATTCCGGCATTGAATGGTACATTGCATACCATCGAAGGTACGACACCGTTCCATTACAATTTCTACGAGTACCTGAAGTTCAGTCCTTCCCTGCCCCTTATGTCTGCGTATGTAGTATCCAAGGATACCACGGAGTTTTATAAGGATGCCAGTATAGAAGGTCTTCCCGACAAGGATGGTAATCCTTCTTACGTTGACAGTGTTTACAGAACTACAAACATTCTGTTTGACCGCCGCGATTACCTTCCCAATTCCGGTGCTGACACTTGGGATATATTCCAAGAGTGTTTTGATGCACGCATCAATCAGGAGGATTCGGCCTTCATCATGGTTTTGCCTACTGATGCAGCATGGACAGCAGCAAAGCAAAAGCTGGCACATCTCTACAAGTATCCGGCACGCTACGAAGACAAGATAAAAGGTAACGACGGTACAACTGTCATTCGAGATATTAAGGATCCTGACTCGCTAACCAATATGAGTATCAACATGGATCTTACGACTCCTTTGGTATTCAATGTTAACAAGCAGCCCAAGGTAGGCAGTAAGCTTTGGACGTTGGAAGATTTCATAGCCAACAAGGGAGCCACTGCAGAATATCTGCTGAACACATACGGAGATACCTTGCGTAATACAGGTGATTGGGACAAGACCAGCCTCTTTAACGGCAATCTCATCGAGATGAGTAACGGTTATGCCTACGAGGCCACAGAATGGGCTTATCCCAGAGAGTTGTACAATCCTGACCTGGAGATTGAGATTGACGGCTGGGGTAATTTCTATTACACCACCAATACCTCTACTTATTTCAAGGTAGGTTCTGATACCAAAACCATCAGTTTCAACAATTCAATCTATTCTGACATTTCAAACAAGTACGGACAGGTAAGCCGCAATAATTTCTATTATCTGGCAGCTCCTGGCCCGACTTCTACTCCACACGTTGAGATTAAGCTGTTAGGCAACCTGCCCAGCACCTCTCCTGTAGTAACATACGGACAGCAAGCTCAGGTAATGAGTGGAAAGTATGATATTTATGTTGTATGTGTTCCTTATTGGTATAGTTTAATCTCTAATAGGGGAGAAATCAGCAAGGACTTCTATGAAACCGATGAAGAAGGTGTAATTGTAAGAGATGAAATAACAGGGGAACGGGTTATCAACCAGCACTACATTGACTCTATCTCTGCCATTTCCAAGATGTGTTTCACAGGTCAGCTCCGTTACAACAACAATGCTGCCAATGGCAAGGATGTGACCAATAAGAAGTCATCTATCATAGAGTATGACGGCACAAAGGTTGATACCCTTAAGGTATTCGAAGACTTTGAATTCCCCTACTCCTACAAGAACCTGAGATATAGCTATCCTACATTGATTCTTGAAGGAGCTACAAAGAGCGCATCCGCAAAGAATGGATTCATTTATCCTTTGTATATAGACCGTGTGATACTGAAAAGTAAGGAAACCGGTGAAGAAACAATTCTCGACCCTCAGTAAACTATTACAATGATGAAAAATATATTAAGTGATACATTCATGCACAAGACACTGAAAACAGGTCTGTGTTTCCTGTTGCTTTCCGGTTTGAGCATTCCCAGCGTGTATGCGCAGGATGAAATGGAAAGTACCGACGGAGAAGAAGAAGAGGTTGTCGTACGGAAGGCTCCTAAGAAGCCCGAGAAAGTGTACGAGACAAGAACCGTGAAGGGTGTTGTCACCGATGATGCTACCGGTGAGCCAATGGGTGGTGTACGCGTTCAGGCTTTGGGTCTGGAAAGGTACTCTACGCTTACTGAGGAAGATGGTTCCTATACCCTTCAGATGCCCTTATTCTCTGATGCTGTTTATGTTTACGCTGAAGGTTACAACCCCACTCAGTGTGCAGTAAAGAACAATGAAGCGAATGTTAGGCTCATCGATGGAAACTTCAATGCCTACTATACAGAAGGTACCACCATTACCTCCCAGAAGACAGTGACATTGAACGAGACCAGCAGTATCAGTGCCGACGAAGACATTGAAATGAAATTGGCCGGTGACATCCATACCGTTCTACGTAACGGTACACCCGGTATCGGTAATTTCATGACCATCCGTGGTATCAACTCCATCAATGCCAATGTACAGCCCCTGATTATTCTGGACGGCAATATCATGGATGCCCAGTATGACCGTATGGCTGCTCATGAAGGATTCTTCAACAACCTGATTGCTGGTATTGATCCCGAAAACATCGAGTCCATCAAGGTTCTGAAGAACGGTACCGCCCTCTATGGTGCCAAGGGTGCTAATGGTGTTGTCATCATCACTACCAAGCGCGGTAAGAGCATGGCTACCAAGATTAACCTCCGTATCTACGGTGGTGTAGAACTCATGCCCTCAACATTACCCATGCTTAGCGGTGACCAGTACTCAACCTATCTGAGTGACGTTGTCAGCACGTTGGATAACATGAGAGCTAACCAGCTGAACAATTTCCCCTTCCTCGACAAGAGTCCCTCTAACTATTACCGTAAGGTTTACAGTAACAACGAGAACTGGCAGGACGGCCTTTACCGGACAGCTGCCAGCCAGAATTACAAGTTGAGTGTAGAGGGTGGTGATGAAGTAGGTATGTATGCCCTCTCTTTGGGCTATGCATCCAGCAATGCCACCGCCAAGGGTACAGGCATGAGCCGCCTGAATCTGCGCTTCAACACAGATATAGAGGTATTCCCCAAATTGAAGACAGGTCTGGATATTGCCTACAATCAGGTAAGCTACGATCTGCTTGACCAGGGCTGGAGCGAGGACTACTCAATGCAGAACATCGGTTCTCCCAACGTACTGGGTGTGGTACAGGCTCCTTTCATCAACAGGTATGCCTGGTACTATGATGAGAGTTCAACGGATCCTATTGCTTCAAACCGTCTGCAACTCTCCAATGATTATGCCGGTAAGTATGCAGCCAATTCCGGAGCTACCTACATCGCTAATCCTTTCCAGTTCAACAACCGAATTGGCGGTACACGTCTGAATGAGTCTCTGCGTAATCCCTTCTGGATTCTTCAGAACGGTGGCGGAAAGACCAAGAACTACGCTCAGAATACTGTCATCAATATTAATGTCAGCCCTAAGTGGCAGGTTACCAAGACCTTCAGCATTAGCGACCGTTTCAATTTCCAGATGAACAGAAATAACGAGAAGTACTTCCTTCCTATCAATGGAACCACGCCCTACTTCTTGACGGATTTGGGTAACATTGACAGTATGCAGAAGACCCTGTTCTCTAAGGAAACAACCCTTAACAACGACCTGCGTCTGGAATGGGCAAAGAATTACGGAGCTCACACCGTAGATGTATTTGGCGGCTGGCGCTACAACAAATACGCATTCAGCTACAACTACATGAGCGGTTATAACAATGAGAACGATAAACTGCCCATCATCAACAAGAATATGGACTACATACACTATGGTGGTACCAATGATGAATGGTCAGATATGACCTACTACCTGAATGCAGGTTACAACTACAAGAACCGTTACTTCGCAGAATTTGCACTAAGTGCCCAGGCTGCCAGCCGTTTCGGTGAGAATACCAAGTCTGGTATCAAGGCATTCGGTGTAAGTTGGGGTATCTTCCCCTCTCTGCAGTTAGGCTGGCTCATTACCAACGAAAAGTGGTTTAACGCTAAAGGCGTCGACTACTTGAAGTTAACCGCAGGCTTTGACATGAGCGGTAATGACGACCTTGACTACTATGCAGCACGTACCTATTGGGAGAGCCAGCGTGTTACCCACACAACCGTAGGTCTTTACCTGAAGAATATTGCCAATAGCGGTATTCAGTGGGAGACTACTACCAAGTGGAACATCGGTTTGCAGGGAAGCTTCCTGAACAACCGTTTACAGGCCGGTATCGACATTTATTGGAATAAGACAGACAACCTGCTTACACAGAAGGAACTTAACTATGTATCGGGTATGACTCAGTACTGGACCAACGAAGGTCAGCTCACCAACAAGGGTGTTGAATTCAACTTCAATGCTGCTATCATCAACAAGAAGGACTGGAAGTGGGAACTTGGTGCCAGCCTCGGTCATTACAAGAACAAGATTACCGAACTTCCTGTCAGCCTGAGCAACACCATGACTCTTACAGACGTAAATGGTAACAATGTCCAGTACATCCACGGCTATACCAATAGCGTTTACGGCACAGAGAACATCCTTACTGCTGTTGGATATGCCGTAGGCAGTTTCTACGGATGGGAGACTAACGGAGTGTTCGCTTCTGATGAACAAGCTAGTCAGGCCGGCAAACTGGGTTACCTGAAGTATCCTACCGGCATAGCAGACGAAGACAAGAAGTATGCTAACTTCCAGGCTGGTGATGTTCGCTTTGTCGACCAGAACGGTGACGGTGTTATCGACGATGCCGACAAGGTTGTCCTGGGTAACCCCCACCCCGACATCTACGGTAATATCTTCTCCAGCCTAACCTGGAAGAACCTCCGCCTGGATATGAACTTCAAATATAGCCTCGGCAATGATGTTTACAACTACCAACGCTCAAGAATTGAAGGCTTGAATACTACCTACAATCAGACAACAGCTGCACTGCGCCGCTGGACATACGAAGGTCAGGTTACCGATATGCCGCGTGCATGCTTCGGTGATACAGAAAACTGGCGTAACAACGAGCGTATGTCAGACCGTTGGATTGAGGACGGAAGTTATTTGAAACTGAAGAACGTTCGCCTTACTTACAAAGTACCTTACGCAAATAACTGGCTGTTGGGTCTGAAGGTATGGGGTGAAGCCAACAACTTGTTCACTTTGACCAAATACCACGGAAATGATCCCGAGATGAGTAGCCATAACGGCGTTCTCTATCAGGGTATAGATACCGGTCTGATTCCACGTGGCCGCAGTTTCAACTTTGGTGTAACCATCAACCTGTAATCAGAAGAATATAAGATTATGAAAAAGAAATCAATTATAAGCTTGCTTATCTGCTGCATGACCCTGGGCATGGTGAATACATCATGCCAGGACATGCTGACACCAGATAGTGAACGCCACGCATACGAAGTGGCTCAGGATACCCTGTACTCCTATTGGGGTATTCTAAAGTCTCTGCAGAATATCGCAGAGCGTTATGTGATTCTTAATGAGTGCCGTGGTGACCTGGTAGAAGGTAGTTCTTATGTAAGCGATACCATTGCTGCCATCATCAACTTCGGCAAGAACGGCTACGAAGACAAGTACAAAGACGGAGCATGTGCATACCTGAAGGTCAGTGACTATTATCACGTAATCAACAGCTGTAATGCCTATATTGCACAATGTGATACAGCCAGAATGATTTCTACCGGTCAGCAGAAGAAATACATGCTGCAGGAGGCTGCACAGGTTCACGCTATTCGCGCATGGGTTTATATGCAGCTCATCTATGCTTACGGCAACGTGCCCTTCTATAAGGAGCCTTTGCTTACAACAGATGACATCAATAAATTCATCACAGACCCCAACCATACAATGGCAGATGCCAAAACACTGGCAGATTTCCTAGGTCCTGAGTTGGAGGAAGTGTATGCAAAGCTTGACCCCGAGGATATGTTCCCCCAATATAATATATATGAGGGCATATGCCATAGCATGCGTGTGATGTTCCCCTTGGACGTTGTAATTGGTGACCTCTATCTGATGCAGGGCGATGAGACAGCTTGCAAGAAAGCTGCCAGCTACTATTACAAGTTCCTGAACTCTAAGTTCTGTGGTCCATTGGAAACAGAAAACTACATCAGTATAGGTGACCGCGTGGCAAGTATTGACGACCCGCAGTACGGCTACTATGGAGCCGTTCCATACAATGAGACAAACCTTAGTACAAATGATGAACCGCTATTCAGAAACGGTCGCTACCGTATGGAAGCCATCACTTGTATCCCCAGCAATAGAGGACGTCTGGATGGCAAAGTATTTACCGACATCAACCGTTTGTTTGGTTTTGAGGCAACCTTGTCTGCCAGTGGTAGCGGTATTGACGATGAGGACGCCAAAGCAACTTCTTCATCAGTTTCTTTGAACTTCCGCGATAACGGTTACCGTCGTGAAATTCTTCCCAGTAGAGGTTATGAAGCTTTGTGCGACAGCCAGAAGTACGAGTGCTACATCGGCTCCAGTGCCAAAGACAATGATCCCTATCAGGAGCTTGCCGTATTACCCGATGTTGGCGATGCCCGTCGCGTATGGATATACAATGCACATAATACTCCTAGGAGAGGTGCTATTTTGCTCACGCCCCGTAGCGAGCAGTACACCCTCCCCATGGGTGAGAATACGCTATATGGCAAACTCATTAGCAAGCAGTGTCCTAACGGTTCTTTCAGTTCTGTCTATCCACTGGTATATCGTAAGTCAACCATTTGGCTGCGTTATGCAGAGGCTATCAACCGTGCCGGCTTCCCCAGCTATGCCTTTGCCATCCTTAAGAATGGTCTGGTAAGTAATAATAATATGTGGTTCCCCACCCCTGTAGAAGAAGAGGACTGGGCAGACACTCCATTCGGCTATCTTACAGGCGCAAGAGGTCTGGATTACGGTGTTAAGGATTCTGTATTCGTATACCTGGAGCAAATCAACGATTCTACTTCTGCCGTCTGGGGATTACCTCCCTACGATCAGGATGTAACAGACTATATTACCTCTTTCGACAGTCTGAAGGCTTATGTTGAGGCCAAATACCAGGCTATGGCAGATCTCATTAATGATTCTATCAACGCCGGACTGAAGGAGGGTGATTTGGTTGAGCCAAAGGTAATAGACCTTGCAAATGTAGGCTTCTTTGCCAAGTCATTCAACAACTATTCTTCGGATGCTTGCTTAAAGGCTCTTTGGTATCTGGATCGCCGTGAGGTTAAGAAGGCTGCCACGACAGAATTCCTGAACTATAACAACCGTCCCTATCTGCGCGGTTACACAGGAACCTTTAACCTCCTATTCAAGAGAAACATCTACGACAACGGTGGATATGGCATAGCAGAAGTAGGCTATCAGTTGGCCAACACCTCCTCGGTTAGTGATTTCATGACTATCGGTGTTCACGCCCGCGGTTGCGGTATACTTAAGCCAGACGACCCGGAACGCTGGAGTTCTTATGACTACGTGAAACTGGTTACCAAGAAGATTAAGGAAAACCATGGCATAACAGTAACCAAGGAACAGATTTATGACGGAACTTATGATGAGTGGGTAAAAGAAGCAGTTGAAGACCTTATTATTGATGAGGATGCTCTGGAACTTGCCTTCGAGGGCTCCCGCTTCTCAGACCTGGCTCGTGTTGCTATTCGTCGTAACGATCCCAGCTTCCTGGCTTCTCGTGTTGCAAAACGTAAGGGAACTATGGATATGAATATGTATAATATTCTCTTGAACCAGAAGAACTGGTATCTACCCTTCCCCACAGAGTAATTAACACATCTTATATGCAAGCAAAGGGGCACTCGAACCGAGTGTCCCTTTGCTTATGTCTGACAAATGAAACTACTGAAGGACCTATACAACATCCTTATGCCACGTAAATGCGTGGTTTGCCAAAATACGCTGGAGCCAACAGAGCAGTATATCTGTGCAGCCTGCTCTGTACAATTGCCACGCTATCCCCTAAAAAGCATAGAAGACAACGAACTATTGAGAAAAGCATGGAACTTTGCCCCCATACAATATGGTGCTACCTTATTATATTATCGACATCAGTCCGACTTTCACAATATCATCATAAAGATAAAATACAAAGGAGGCTTCCAACTGGGAATCAAGATGGGAGAATGGGCTGCAAGAGAAATAGCTCATCTGCAACTTGCCGAAAAGACAGATTTAATCGTACCCGTTCCGTCAGACAGCAATAGAAAAAAAAGAAGAGGCTACAACCAGGCAGAACTGATAGCAACAGGTATGGGAAGAATCATGCGACTACCCGTCATGAACCTTCTTACAAAGAAAGAAAGCGGCGAATCACAAACAAGATTGGGAATGAAAGCCAGAAAAGAAAATGCCACAGGTAATTACGAAGCCAACATCCCCGCTAATCTTAAAGGGAAGCATATCCTACTTGTGGACGATGTACTGACAACAGGAGCGACTATAGGTAACTGTGCTCAGGCCATACTAACAGACGACCCACAAGCAAAAGTGAGCATATTTACACTTACCTACAACGCTAACAGATAACTATTTGAAGAGATTTTTATAATTTTTCTTACAAATAGTTTGCAGAATCAGAATTTTTGCATAATTTTGCATCCGAAAAGATAACAAACAACAAGAGTATTAGTTAAAAACATTTCAGAATGGACGCAAAAAAAGTTTTGGAAGACCTGAAAAGACGCTTCCCCAACGAGCCTGAATATCATCAGGCAGTAGAAGAGGTTCTTGGTACCATCGAAGAGGAGTACAACAAGCACCCCGAGTTTGACAAGGTAAATTTGATAGAACGCCTCTGCATCCCCGATAGAGTTTATCAGTTCCGTGTTACATGGATGGATGACAAGGGGCAGATTCAAACCAATATGGGTTACCGTATTCAGCACAACAACGCTATCGGTCCCTACAAGGGCGGTATCCGTTTCCATAAGAGTGTAAATCTGGGTATCCTGAAGTTCCTTGCCTTCGAGCAGACTTTCAAGAACTCACTGACCACACTGCCCATGGGTGGTGGCAAAGGTGGTTCCGACTTCTCTCCCCGTGGTAAGAGCAATGCCGAGGTAATGCGTTTCTGCCAGGCTTTCATGCTGGAGTTGACACGTCACATCGGTCCCGATGTTGATGTACCTGCCGGTGACATTGGCGTAGGCGGTCGTGAGGTTGGCTACATGTTTGGCATGTACAAGAAGCTCACTCGTGAATACAGCGGCGTATTGACAGGTAAAGGCATCGAATTCGGTGGTTCACTGATTCGCCCTGAAGCTACCGGTTACGGAACCGTATATTTCCTGCGCGCTATGCTGAAGACCAAGGGTGATACCATCGAAGGCAAGAAGGTGCTGATTTCGGGTGCCGGCAATGTAGCTCAGTATGCTGCAGAGAAGGTACTGCAGTTGGGTGGTAAGGTAATGACCATGTCCGACTCTGACGGTTACATCTATGATCCTGATGGCATCGACCGCGAGAAACTGGATTATATCATGGAGTTGAAGCAGGTTTTCCGCGGCCGTATCAAGGAATATGCCGACAAGTATCCTACAGCCAAGTACGTAGGTGACGGTGCTAAGCCTTGGTTTGAGAAGGCAGACATCGCTCTGCCTTGTGCTACCCAGAACGAATTGAACGAGGAGCAGGCTAAGGCTTTGGTTGCCAATGGCGTTATTGCCGTTGCCGAAGGCGCCAACATGCCCACCACTCCCGAGGCAATCAAGGTATTCCAGCAGGCTAAGATTCTGTATTCACCCGGTAAGGCAAGCAACGCCGGTGGTGTGTCAGTATCAGGTTTGGAGATGTCGCAGAACTCAGAGCGTCTGAGCTGGTCAGCTGAAGAGGTTGATGCCAAGTTGCTCTGGATTATGGAGAACATCCACGAGAACTGCGTGAAGTACGGCACCGAGGCTGACGGTTACGTTAACTACGTAAAGGGTGCCAACGTAGCTGGCTTTATGAAGGTTGCCAAGGCTATGATGGCCCAGGGCATTGTGTAAGCAATGGCTTAATCATAGCCGCGAAAAGCTCGGCGAAGCGAAGCGAAGCCAACGTTCTTTTCGCTATGATGGCCCAGGGCATTGTGTAAGTTCGTATACTAGACAACCATAGCAAACATATGCGTAGAGCCTCAGCCTGACGTGATGTCAGGCTGGGGTTCATTTATTACATAGCTGAAGTCCAACTCATATTTTTCACTTTTCACTTTTGACTCTTTCATTTTTTTTGTACTTTTGCATAAAATTACCAAAGAAGCCATGCAACTGAAAGATACCTCGTTTGTTGACTTGATGCTGAACCGCATCTGCAACGTACTGCTGATAGCCAATCCGTATGATGCCTTCATGCTGGAAGACGATGGCCGTGTGGATGAGAAGATCTTCTCAGAATACGCTCGTTTGGGACTTCGTTTTCCTCCCCGATTCATTCAGGTAGCCAACAGGGAAGAAGCCGAAAGACAGATGGCAGCAGGCAACATAGACCTTGTTATCTGTATGCCCGCAGCAGAGAACAATAGTGTTTTCGATATTGCCCGGTCTATCAAGCAGCTTTATGCAAGCATACCCATTGTCGTGTTGACTCCTTTCAGTCACGGTATCACCAAACGTATGCAAAACGAAGACCTGTCGGTTTTTGAATATGTATTCTGCTGGTTGGGCAACACCGAGTTGTTGCTGTCCATCATCAAGTTGATGGAGGACCGCATGAACCTGGAGCACGATATCAGAAGTGCGGGAGTTCAGATGATTCTGGTGGTAGAAGACAGCATCCGTTTCTACAGCAGTATTCTGCCCAGCCTTTACAACTTTGTCTTGCAACAAAGTCTTGAGTTTGCCACAGAGGCATTGAACACCTCCCTTGAGACGTTACGTATGCGCGGCCGTCCAAAGATTGTACTGGCCCGCAACTACGAAGAAGCCTGGCTTCTGTATAGCAGGTTTGCCAATAATACCCTGGGAGTCATCAGCGACTGCCGTTTTCCGTTGACTCCGGATTCAGATAAAGATGAGGATGCCGGTTTCAAGTTACTGAGTGCTATCCGTGCCAACGACCCGTACATCCCCCTTATTCTGAACTCTTCTGAGTCTGAGAAAGCAAAGCTGGCCGACAAATGTCATGCACACTTTATCGACAAGAATTCCAAGAAGATGGCCGTCGATCTCCGTAGCCTTGTACATCGTTTCTTCGGTTTTGGCGACTTTGTATTCCGTAATCCGGATACCATGGAGGAAGTGGTTCGCATCCATAACCTGAAGGACCTGCAGAACAACATTATGACCGTTCCGGCCCGAAGCCTGCTCTATCACATCAGTCACAATAATGTAAGCCGTTGGCTGGCTAGCCGGGCACTTTTCCCCATATCAGAATTCCTGAAGAATATCACATGGGACAATCTGCAGGATGTAGATGCACACCGTCAGATTATTCTGGATGCCATTGTGGCTTACCGAAGAATGAAGAATCAGGGTGTTGTGGCTGTATTCCAACGCGAACGATTCGACCAGTATTCTAATTTTGCCCGTATCGGTGACGGCAGTCTGGGCGGAAAAGGCCGTGGCCTAGCCTTCATAGACCACATCCTGATGCGGCACACCGACCTCAATGACTATCCGGGTGCACATGTACGCATTCCCAAGACTGTTGTACTCTGTACCGATATCTTTGATGAGTTCATGGACACCAACGAACTCTACCAGATAGCATTGAGCGACCTCCCGGATGAGACCATTTTACAACATTTCCTCAGAGCCCGCCTACCTATGCGACTACTAGGCGACCTGGAGGCATTCCTCTCTGTAGTAAGCACCCCTATTGCCATTCGCAGCAGCAGTTTGCTAGAAGACTCGCATTATCAACCCTTTGCTGGTGTATATACCACCTATATGATTCCATACAGCGCCGACAAGTACGAGCGACTTTCCATGCTGGCAGGAGCCATAAAAGCAGTCTATGCCAGTGTATTCTATCAAGGAAGCAAGGATTACATGACAGCCACCAGCAATGTTATAGACCAGGAAAAAATGGCTGTCATTCTACAAGAAGTGGTAGGCGAGCAACACGGAGAACGGTTCTATCCCGTTATAAGCGGTGTGGCCCGCAGCATCAACTACTACCCCATTGGCGACGAGAAGGCAGAAGAAGGAACCGTTTCCTTAGCCATGGGACTTGGAAAATATATTGTGGATGGAGGTGTAAGCCTACGCGTCAGCCCCTACCACCCACATCAAGTACTTCAGATGAGCGAAATGGAAATAGCGCTCCGAGACACACAGACCAGTTTCCTTGCCCTAAGAACCAAGGAGAAAGAAGAGGACAAGGAATTCAAGGTTGACGATGGTTTTAATCTGATTAAAGTACCTGTTCGCGAGGCTGAGCTGGATGGTACCTTGCAATGGATATCATCCACCTTCGACCCCTACGATCAATGTATCTACGACGGATATTACGAAGGCAGGAACCGTAAGATCATCTCTTTTGCAGGTGTACTGAAACATGACGTATTCCCTCTTCCGGAAATTATGCAGAAAGTGCTCAAGTACGGACAAGAGGAAATGAAACGACCTGTAGAAATTGAGTTTGCCGTGAACCTGCATGCCGACAAGACTGGAGAATTCTACATGCTACAGATACGTCCGATGGTGGATAATCGCATGGAGCTCAACGAAGATATCACCTTGATTTCCGACGAAGAATGCCTTTTGCGCTCCCATAATGCTATCGGCCAGGGTGTATTCACAGAGATCAAAGATGTGGTATATGTAAAGACTGAAGGCTACACGCCCAGTCAGAATAACGAGATTGCCGAAGAAATAGAGCACATCAACCGCTCTTTCCTAAACACTAATAAATTACCGAACGTCAATGACGAAAATGCACAGCAAGGACAAAACTATGTACTCATAGGCCCTGGCAGATGGGGAAGCAGCGACCCGTGGTTAGGTATTCCTGTGAAATGGCCACATATCAGCGCCTCGCAGATTATCATCGAAGCAGGATTGGACAACTATCAGGTAGATCCCAGTCAGGGTACCCACTTTTTCCAGAACCTAACCTCGTTAGGCGTGTGTTACCTTACCATAGATGCCTTCCGTGGGGATGGTATTTACCGTCAGGAAATCCTTAACCAGTTACCGGCCGTTGAGGAAACCAAACATGTACGCCACGTCCGCTTCTCCCGCCCTCTGACTATTAAAGTTGATGGGTTCAAAAAGGAAGCAGTGGTGATGGAGAGTTGAGAGTTGATAGTGTAGAGTTGAAAGTCAGTTGAAATTCTCTAAACTCTAAACACTAAACTCTAAACTAAATAGACTATAATTATGAATTACGATTTATTAAATGCCATAAATAATGCTATCTGGTCCTACGTGGTAATAACCATGTTAGTAGGTTGTGCCATATATTTCACATGGAATCTCAGGGCTGTTCAGTTCACCATGCTGCCCACCATGATTCGCAACCTTTTCAAGCCAAGCGACGAGACCTTCGAAAAGATTGGGAAGAAGAAAGTCTCTTCGTTCCAGGCTTTTGCTATCAGTCTTTCCAGCCGTGTAGGAACAGGGAATCTGGCAGGTGTGGCAAGTGCGATCTTCGTAGGAGGACCCGGTGCTGTATTCTGGATGTGGGTAATGGCGCTTTTAGGTGATGTGGGTAATGGCGCTTTTAGGTGCCAGCACCGCTTTCATGGAAGCAACACTGGCCCAACTATTCAAGCGCAAGGGCAAGGTTAGTTTTTATGGAGGTCCCGCCTATTATATGAAGTACGGCCTAAAACGCCCCTGGATGGGTGTTCTCTTTGCCTGCCTCATCATCTTCGGTTTCGGTATGGCCAACCAGCTTGTCCAGAGTAATACCCTCTGTGATGCTATCAGCGACAACCTCCATATTCCTATTAATTATGTGGCTATGGTTATAGCACTGATGACGCTAATCATCATCTTTGGCGGCATACAGCGCATTGCCCTCTTCTGTGCTTGGATCGTCCCCTTCATGGCCTTAGGTTACCTTCTGTTGGCTATCTACATCTTACTTATTAATATTACGGAAATTCCTGCTATGCTGAGCCTCATCATTCGCAGTGCTTTCGGATGGGAGCAGGCTGCCGGTGGAGCTGTTGGTGTAGCAATCATGCAAGGCATAAGACGCGGACTTTTCAGCAACGAGGCTGGTGAAGGAAGTGCTCCCAATGCCGCTGCAACAGCCACAATAGATCATCCTGTTACACAAGGTCTTTTACAAAGTCTCGGCGTCTTTACTGATACACTCGTCATCTGTACATGTACCGCATTCATTATTCTGCTTAGCGGACTATATACCGAAAACTATGACGGAATCATCCTCACCAGCCATGCCATGGAACACCATTTAGGAAGTTTCGGCAGTTGGTTCCTGTTGGCTGCAATCTTCCTGTTTGCCTACAGTACTATCATAGCCAACTATTTTTACGGTGAGACGAATGTCCGTTACATCTGCGACAAGCCATGGGCTGTCTTCATTTTCCGCCTCATCAGCGGTGTAGTGGTCCTGTTAGGCGGCTATATGACTTTACAGCAAACATGGAGCATCGTGGACCTGGCTATGGCTTTCATGACCATACTCAACCTGATTGCCGTGGTTATGCTCAGCAAATATTCTTTCCGACTACTACAAGATTACCAGAAACAGCGCAAGGAGGGTAAAGAACCCGTATTCCATAAAGAAATGTTCCCCGAAGCGAATCTGGAGGCATGGGATTAAAGAGTTGAGAGTTGAGAGTTTAGAGTCAGTTTAAGGGTTTAAGAGTTAAAGGGTTTAAGAGTTTAAGGGTTTAAGGGTTTAAGGGTTTAAGAGTTAAAGAGTTTAAGAGTTAAAGGGTTTAAGAGTTAAAAATTTCCTCCCCTTAGAGGGGGAGGGTTAGGGAGAGGGTCTTATTATGAATAACGAATTAGTCAATACCGGAAAGGTATTCCTTATAGCTGGCAGTGAGCCTTTGGGCAGTGCCGGTGTACAAGCCGATATAAAGGCCATTACACGCTGTGGCGGATGGGCTGCCGCAGCCCTTACCTGTATAGTAGATGAAGATGTGAATCAAATAAAAGGTATTCACCACTTGCCCACTGACCTTATAATTTCACAGGCAGAATCTTTTCTCAGCACAGTAGGAGCAGACTGTATCAAGACAGGCGTACTTCCCAGTGCAGAAATTATAAACGGCGTAGCAGGTGTGCTTCGTAAGTACAACCAGCAGCCCATTCTTATAGACCCCGTAATTGTCAACTTTGCAGGTGAACAATTGGTAAGCGATGAAGCCATTCAGGCTTATAAGGAACAACTCTTCCCATTGGCTACCATTATCACACCCAACTTCCGGGAGGCTGAGTTTCTGTTGGGACATAAACTGGGAGATATCGAGGCCGACCTGCGTTGGCTTAGTCATTGGGGCGGTTCTGTTATCGTAAAAAGTGTTGACGAGGGTAAATACCTGGTAGATTACCTTTATGACAGAGAGTCAGACACGGTTATCCCCCACCCCAAGAAAAAACTCATGCTTACCGACCGT
>CADAWW010000018.1 GCA_902791675.1 uncultured Bacteroidales bacterium | reverse complement strand
AGAAGTATATAGTGCCAACTCGGCATTGGTAAGCCCCATATTGGTGTACATGATTACAGACAAAGTCATCACAGCCATATAAGGCAATGCTTCAGCGAAGTAAAGGGTTGGAACCCACAATGCTCCATTATTTAATTTCATAGTTTAATTATTTTATTCTTATTACTCTAATTCCTAATACCGAGGGGTGCTTTTGAGCATATTGATATAACGTCATGGGCTCCAGCACTACCTTTTTGTGTAGGCTGCTGGCATTCAGCAGATGAAGTTTACCATCTTTGCCCCATTCGGCAAAGCCGACATGACTTACGTCCAGTCCGCTCTTTTTGGTCACAAGGGCAAGGATATCCCCATCCCTGACGTATTTCAGGGCCCTCTTTGATTCGTTAAGCAGACTGGCAGGGATATACCGAACCTTTGTGCCGGAAACAGCTTTCTCCAACTGGGCTATCTTCTTAACGTCATCGGGCTTGTCCTTCAGCATAGCGTACAGGTCGGGATGCGTACTCATAAAATTAAGCTGTAACGTCTGGGTGGCAGTAAAGGGGTATGAAGCTGACGTCTGTTCGTTAACCAATCCCAAACGCGTATTGCTGTCTATCCACTGACTGAAATAATGATTGCGGCTGCAATAGCCGTCCAACTTACCATCATTGTATCTGATGGTTAGCAGCCACTGAAGGTAATCGTCCCACCCTAACCCATCGTGCCGGAAAGCCAGTGTCAGCGCCGTAACGGTCTCGACAAAAGTGGTGCAATCCAACTGTCTGAGGTTCACAACCAACTCTTCTTCCTTATTGACTTCCAAAGTATGCCCCACATAGGGAATACCCAGAAACTGGCGGGCAAAAAAAAGAATCATATTCCGGTTAGGGGGTTGCTGTCGGGCTTGCTGAAGCAAGTCAGCAACCCGGGTACTGTCCTCCCACTCATAGGTAACGGCTTGGGTGGATAACGACAACGTCAACGTCAACGTCAACAATAATGGAAACCAAGTTCCCCTCTCCTCGGATGAGTTCCCCTCTCCTCGGAGAGGGGTTAGGGGTGAGGCTGATAATAGGTGGTGCTTCATGGCTGACCAGTATTAGTTACGGAATATCCTACCAGGCGGTCGTAACGAGCTCCTTGTCCACGATAATAGACCAGTACGCTGTACTCGTTCTCTGTCTGGTAAAAATCGCCCTCTGTACGAGCCGTTGCACCGTCTTCCTGTCTGTACTGATAGCTGTAATAGCCCTGCTTCAGCATTACGGCAGCATGGTACTGCTTATGGATTTCATCGTACTCCATCTTGCATTCCGGGTTGAAGGCTTCGCCAGTCCAAAGGCCGCACACATAGACATCTCCCCCCTGAAGTCTGGGTGCCTGCAAGTAGAAGTGCACCACCACATACTCGGCTGTCGTAGCATCATCGATATCATCCGAACTTCTAAGCACGTATACACCATTCATATCCTTTACATAAGTATAGTTATGCTGGGGCTGGTCGGCAAAAAGTGTTGCATGATAGTAAGGATCGAACCACTCCATACGCTCAACGCCCATTGCAGTACGATGAACATCCAGAATCTCGAATCTGTGAAACTCACTTCCTGCAGGAAAAATCAGGTTTCGGTTATGTGTAAACTCAATTCCGCCATTATTACGGATATTGGGAACAAGGCCTGTGACCCTATTATCCCAACGGCGGTTCTGGAAGACCACAACCTTTAACTCGCGCTGAGGATCTATGACATTAAGCGTTCCATATCCCAGGCCCAATGTCACTTGTTGGTGGTCTCTGTTAAAATCAATATCCGTATTACTGCTTACCTGTGTTCTGATATTTGCCACATTCTCGTACAGGCAGAACTGGGCCTCCAGCACAGGCGTATCTTCCGACATATCATCGTCCTCGTGGAAAATCTGAAGACAATAGTTTCCGCTTATTAAAGGACGGAGTTGCTGAGAAGGAAACCGCAGACGGTAGTGGGTGTAAATCTGAGTGGTATTGAAGCTTTTTTCGTACTCCTCGACCAACTGATTGTTCAGGCCTGCCATAAAATCACTTTCGAAAATCTCGTCAGAAGGCTCCCAGTCGGCATTGCAATGTTGTAAATGGTAGACATACCGTTGATAGTCATGACTCATCTCGTCCCACTCGATAGACAAAGTGTGTCTTTTACGCAAAGAAAGGATAGGAGGCAAAGTGGCATCACCATCTACAACTACGGTAAGCGTTTTTACATTTTCGTCGTAGATACGCTGTACCTGAGCCGTTGCCAGGCACGGAAGGAACAAAAGCAACAAAAAAACTTGTTTCATGGTTTCTTCTCTTTTTAGGTTAGGTCTTCTTCGCCTTTCAGTCTGGGCAGGATCCAATGGTATTTAACTGCAAGAACCCTTATGAGTATAACAGTGAAGCTGCTCAGCAAAGCATTCACCTCGACAGACATCCCCAGCCTATTACATAACATATATATCAGGCCTCCGGCAACACATGCCAAAGCATAAATCTCCTTGCGGAAAATAAGTGGAACCTCGTTGATGAACACATCACGGATTACACCGCCTGCAGCACCCGTGATAGTTCCCATAGTGATAGCCGTCCAGTAAGGGAAACCCATATTCAGGGTCTTTTCAATACCAATGACATTAAACAGGGCCAGTCCGATGGTGTCGAAGATGAACAAGGTGTTCTTCTGACGAATCAGATACTTACCATAGGCCTTAACCCATAAGACGGCCAACGCACAGCAGATAAAATAGATGCTGTTGGTCATCCAGAAAGGGTTCACGCCCAACATCAGGTCGCGAATGGTTCCGCCACCGATGGCCGTCGACATACCCACAATCCACGCACCGAACACATCGAATTGCTTTGCCGATGCCAAGCGGATTCCGGAAAGTGCGAAAGCAAAGGTTCCGATGAATTCTATTACAACGAAAGATGTGGGAAGCCTAAGGGTAGTTCCCATTTCCTGCAATATATTGAGTAACCACTCCATCAGTCAGAAATCAGTCCTTGTTCTTTCCACCCGGCAACCATCTGAACAACATCCTCTAATGCTGTTTGTGCATCAACTTCATACTCTTTGCAGAGCAGATCAGCCAGTTCCTGGCAAGTGAAGTCCTTACCTATCACAGCATTCCACAGATACGCTGCCGATTCGTTCAGACTGATAACCTTACTAAAGTCGATATTCTTACGCCCATATGCTACAATAACATTCTCGTCGCATACCTTACGGAGTTCAAAACCTTCGTTTATTCTCATAATTACATTTACTATTTACCATTTACCGTTTACCATTTACCATTTACCATTTACCATTTCGTCATTCGTCATTCGTTCAACCAACACAAGAGCCTTATATGAGGGCTTTGTAGATGAAGAGCAGGTATCGTCGTATGGGACGCAGCTTTCGCCAAAGACGGATTTTTCTCTTCAGACACACATCGTCGGCCGAAAGAGTTCTGTTGGGTCGGATATACTCAGTAACCACACCTCTCACATCTGCTGTAAGGCAATGTTCGACACCTCTTACATTTCCATCCCCCTGAAGGGTTAGTCTTTCGCCTTCCACCTTTATTATCCTGTGCAACACATAATGCCCTTTGGCTATCTCGGCCAGAACAGCATCGCCCTCATGACAGGCTGCTGCCGGAGCTAATTTCACCTTATCGCGTCCAAACTCTATAAAGGGACGCATACTGTATCCCTTCACCCATATCACAGCAGTGTGCCCTTCTGCCAGCGTCTCTGAGACAAGTCCCAAAAAAACATCGTTGGGCAACTCGTGCCTGTCCTCTGATGGTGCAACTCCGTTTCTACGCTTATTGAAACGACGGAAGGGAGTCAGCAAAATCCTCAGCAGAAAACGTATGATAGACTTTATGACACTCATTTTACAATTGTATCATGGCAAAGGTGAGCCGCGGCTGCATCGGGCAGACAACCCAACTCATACATTCCACACAGACGAATCAACTCAGCAATTCCGTCACATACGCCTTTATAGACCCGCTTGTCCCACTTCATATTACTGATGGCAGGAAGCAGATTACTAAAAGCCTCGATGGGAGAGTACTTCCTAATCGAATTCTCGGGACGCTGCTTGATGCGTACTAAACCACCAACTGGTGCCTGGATATTCCTGTAACAGGGAGTTTTCCCGCTCCAAGGACTTCCATAGACAATAGCCTGACCGTCGACTATCCTTACCACCGGATTATCATCGTTCATCAGGTCACACCCCGGAATATTGTCGTACCAAAGTCTGGTATGCGTACTCTTGCCTGTTCCGCTAGGAGCTGTCATCAGATAACCTTTTCCCTGATGACGGATTACAGAGGCATGCATAAGCATAGTCTGTTTTTCAGCCGACGCAAAGGCGTAAGTCATCATCAACGCATTATTGAGTCCATAATTACGTTGACTCCATGTCTTACCCATAATTGCCACGGAACAGTTCCGAAAATCGGGCGAAGATTGCATATAACTGCACAATACACCATGAACATCAGAAATCTCGTACTGATATTCCATATTGTCGGTACAAAAAACACCATGATTACAACCTCCGCAATCAAACTGTCCGATTTCCTCCCCCTTTGTTTTAAAACGGAAAGAATCGTCCACTGTTAAAGTAAAAAGCAAAGTGTCAGCAGGTTCTTCCTGCCTGAAACGGGCAAACGAAGGAATCAATGATTCATCGTTACACTCGTCCTTGAAGACTACACAGAAAGAATGTCCGCCTACACAATAAAACAGCTTTCGTTCCTTCATCATGCGTTACTATTTCTTGCTTTTCCTGTTTGATTTACTCTTAGCTCCACTGGCCTCCGAACTTTGGACTGTTTCCTCTTCGTCATATTTTTCTGCACGGAAGCTACATGAAACATTTTTTAATTTAAAATCCATTTCATACCTACGACGCACAGAGAGCATCTTCTTCTCTATTTTTTCCTTCTTTGTGCCAAAGAAGACAGCCGTCACCGGATGCTCGCAACCTTCGTTCTTCGCAAGAAATTCCTGCAACTGAAGAGAATACATATTCCGACCTACCAGAAATTTGGTCTTTGTATCTATAAAGGAAGAATCTATATACTGAACATCTGTTATATATGCCACCGAATCCACAAATGATGTAGCAAAACCAAACATGTATACAGGCTTCTGTTTTATCTTGGCTTCTGCATTCTGACAAGCCAGGCATGCCAAGAAAAACAAAACAAAAAATAAGCTTTTCCTCATTCTAACAGTTTATTTCTGAATTATAACGCGCAAATGTACAAAGTTTCCCCGAAATGGACAAAATTTCGGGGAAACTTTTCGATTATCTATAGTCTAATGACTAGAGCCTAAAGTCTATCATTCGTTCAGATCAATGACATAGCTTACCTTTCTTCCGCTTGGAGTAAGAGCCTTGATCCATAAGGTGCGGTCCGTACTCTGGTTAGCACTCTTGACGGCCTCCTCCCAGTCTTCGACGGTGTTCATCTTCTGGTCATTCACCTGTAGAATGATAGTACCCTTTCCAGCTCCGGCGGTCTTCAGCTTACCATTACGGATAGCATTGACTGTCAGACCGTAAGTAATGTTCATTGCTTTCTTCTCCTCGTCGGTGACCGGTTTCAGCTGGACGCCCATCTGGTCGAGATCTACTTCTTCCATTACCTTGGTAGTACCCTGAGTATTGCGCAATGTTATCGTTTCGGTATGCGACTTCTTGTTTCTGAGGTACTTAACAGTAACCTTATCGCCTGGACGATGCTGTGCAATAGCCTCCTGAAGTTCGGACATCTTTCCTACTTTCTTGCCGTCAAATTCTGTAATCACATCACCTTTCTCCAAGCCAGACTCTTCGGCAGCACTAGCCTCCATAACCTTATCGACGTAAACACCGGTAACAGTTCCAAGTTCAATATCGTTACCCTTTGCCTTTTCCTCATCTATATAGTTGGAAGCATCCTTTCCTTGAACACCAAGAACAGCACGCTGAACGGTTCCGTAGACCTTCAGATCAGCCACAACCTTATTCATAATAGAGGTAGGGATGGCAAATCCGTAACCGCTGTAACTGCCAGTCTGACTATACAGCATCGCATTAATGCCGACCAGTTCACCCTTTTCGTTCACCAAAGCTCCGCCACTGTTTCCTGCATTGATGGCAGCATCCGTCTGGATAAAGCTCTCTATGCCGTTGGCGCCAAGGGTACGTGCCTTTGCGCTGACAATTCCAGCAGTAACCGTACTGGTAAGATTAAAGGGATTACCTACAGCTAAAACCCACTGTCCCAACTTTAGATCATCACTATTTCCGATAGGTATGGTAGGAAGGTCTTTAGCATCTACCTTTATCAAAGCCAGGTCTGTTGTAGGATCACATCCTATGATACGTCCCTTAAACTCGCGGTTATCATTAAGTTTCACCTCAATCTGGTCGGCCTCGCCTACCACATGGTTATTGGTGACAATATATCCATCCGAACTGATGATAACACCACTGCCGGCACCATGCCTGTCAGGAGCTTTGTATTCACGCTGCTGTGGACTACGGCCGCCAAAACCAAAGAAGTCTCCAAAGAAGTCACTGAACGGATCCTGGACCGTCACACGCTGGGTTTTACCAGTCTGAGTTACCTTTATGTAAACAACAGCATTTACAGAAGATTCTGCAGCAGATGTCAAATCGACCAAACCGCCGGGCACAGCTGCTGCCACAGGAGAAGGGGCAAATATGGGTGCAGGCGCCTCATTTGCAGTCGTATTCTTAATCACTGCACCAGTTACAGCACTACTTGCAAATGCAAGAATAGTCATTCCAATCCATAATTTAGTTGTCTGTTTCATAATTATTTTGCTTTTATTTGTTAATTACCCATTATTTTCTTCACTAAAACAGCACAAAGATATATCATTTTTATTTAAGATTGTAACGCTCAATGCCCTTTTTTGCCAATATTTAACAATGAAGCACACCTCATTAACGGTTGTTAAATTCTACAAGGGATGATATTTACATTCGTTTACGAACATTACATGAGTTATTTTTTGCATTTCGCCCGATTTACACTATCTTTGTACCCAGAATTAGACAGTAAACCGGCTTGTCGCTACTACCCCCCTCCCCGCTCCCCCTTTGGAGGAGTGCCTTTGGGAATGGCGGGAAAGGAGAGGAAAGTCCGGGCAACGCAGGGCATCCCGCTTCCTAACGGAAAGAGATTCGCGAGAGTCTGTAAATGCAGAAGAAAATAACCGCCTTCGCAGAAGGTAAGGGTGAGAAGGCAGGGTAAGAGCCTACCAGGTTGGTGGTGACATCAATGCTGTGCATTCCGGGAGTTGAAAGTTCATGTATACCAGCGAACAAAAAGAGAAGGCGGCCCGTCTGAGCTGGAGGGTAGAACGATAGAGGCCTGTGGTAACACAGGTCGCAGATAAATGACAAGCGTCTTACTCCCCTAAAAAGGAAAGATACAGAACCCGGCTTACAAGTTTACTGTCTTTTTCTATTTTTAACGAGACGATAATGAGGAACCTGGATTATATCTGGAACATCAACGAGCAAAAACTTTCACCTTACAAAAGGTGGAAATTGAGGATGGTTAAACGAGGCATCATCATAACTGAATGCATCATGAAGAACAACCTCATGAGCTATGCTTCTGCTCTCACATACAATTGCATGCTGGCTGCCGTCCCTGTGTTAGCCATCATCTTTGCCATCGCCAAGGGATTCGGGTTCGACAACTTTCTGGAGGAAAGAATCAGGAATTCCATTGAGATAAATCCCGAGATTCTTAATACCATCTTGGGATTTGTGGATTCTTATCTTCAGCATACCAAGAGCGGAGTGTTTTTGGGAGTCGGCCTGGTATTCTTGCTTTACACTTTACTGTCCCTTACCACCAACATAGAAACGGCATTTAACACGATCTGGTTTGTCAGATCATCCCGTAACATCTACAAGAAGATTACGGATTACATCAGCATTTTCATCCTGCTCCCCTTCATTATCATTATCCTGAGTGGTTTGAATATGGCAGTGGCGACATTCCGCAGCCTGCTGCCCGACTATTTATACATAAGCAACACCGTCGGGACTATCCTTCGCCTGTTACCTATTGTCCTTATTTGTCTAGCATTCATCTTGTTGTATAAGATGATGCCCAACACATACGTCAAGCTCAAAAATGTGATAGTGCCTGGCATTATTGCCGGAATATCATTTGCTGTCATTCAGTACTTGTATGTTCATTACCAGATTAAACTTAGCAGCTACAATGCCATATACGGTTCGTTTGCCGCATTACCGTTATTCATGTTACTGTTACAGATTTCATGGAGCATCTGCCTGATAGGCGGCCAGTTGTGTTATGCTAACCAGTGTATGGAGAACTACGCCTTCGAGCGTCAAAGCTACGATCTAAGCCGGCGTTACCGCGACACCATCTGTCTCCTCCTTATGAGTAAAATATGTAAAAGATTTGCTAATGGAGGCACTGCTTATTCGGTACGCACCCTGGCAAGAGATACCCAGTTGCCAGAGACTGTCGTAAGAGTTCTGTTGGACGAACTGACCAATATGCAACTTCTTGTTGAGACGCATAACGAAGCGGACAACATTTCGCAGTATCTCCCTGCTATTGACATACATCGCATGACACTTAAAATGGTGGTAAAGACCATTGACAGCTATGGTTCTGAGGCAACTTCTCATACATGGCGAATGAATGCTCCCGAGTGGGAAAGGCTCAGGGCCCTCAGGTATCACGAGAAAGACACTTTGTTGATTGACGTATAAAAATAGAAATCTCATACAATTATGATTATGAAAATTCTTTTAGGCTGGATTATTTTCCTCGTTGTTGTTTACACGGCAATGTGGTTCGACACGTTTTACTATAAGAAGAATCTGCCAGCCGTCTTCCGTAAGTTGTTACTTGCCTTTACAGAAGAGGAAGAATAACCTCAGGGCACTATCCACACGTGGAAGCTTTGATATAGAAAAAGAAAAAGACTTGGGCGCGAAACCCAAGTCTTTTTCTTATACCTTATTATATATAAGGGTCTATTTGGCATACGAAACAGAACGTGTTTCCCTGATAACCGTAATCTTTACCTGACCAGGATACGTCATCTCGTTCTGAATTTTTGTTGCAATATCAGTGCTCAAGAGCTCTGTCTGCTTGTCGTCTATCTTATCGGCACCTACAATAACGCGGAGTTCGCGACCGGCCTGAATAGCATACGTCTTAACAACGCCGGGATAACTCATTGCGATGTTCTCCAAATCCTTCAGACGCTTGATGTATGCCTCAACAATTTCACGACGTGCACCAGGACGCGCACCACTGATAGCATCGCAAACCTGTACGATAGGAGCAAGAAGGGTCGTCATCTCCATCTCGTCGTGGTGAGCACCGATGGCATTACAGATATCGGGCTTCTCCTTATACTTCTCAGCCAATTTGGCACCATACAATGCATGAGGCATCTCCGGTTCCTCATCGGGCACCTTACCTATATCATGCAACAGACCGGCACGCTTTGCTTTTTTGGGATTCAGGCCCAACTCACTGGCCATGACAGCGCAGAGATTAGCTGTCTCGCGAGCATGCTGCAGCAGGTTCTGCCCGTAGCTGCTACGATACTTCATCTTGCCAATGATACGAATCAGTTCGGGATGCAAGCCATGCACACCCAGGTCAATGGTTGTGCGCTTACCGGTTTCTATAATTTCCTCGTCGACCTGCTTCTTCACCTTGGCCACAACCTCCTCTATACGGGCAGGATGTATACGGCCATCGGCTACCAACTGATGCAAAGCCAACCGACAGATTTCACGTCTTACAGGGTCGAAAGCACTGATAACGATAGCCTCAGGGGTATCATCTACCACAATTTCAACACCTGTGGCAGCTTCCAGCGCACGTATATTTCGACCTTCACGTCCGATAATACGTCCCTTTACTTCGTCATTCTCTATATGGAATACAGTAACACTATTCTCAACGGCAGTTTCTGTTGCCACACGCTGGATGGTCTGTATGATGATGCGCTTAGCCTCCTTGTTGGCAGTCATCTTGGCATCATCCATAATCTCGTTGATGTATGCGGCAGCACTGGTCTTAGCCTCATCCTTCAGTGATTCTATCAGACGCTCACGAGCTTCATCAACACTTAGTCCGGAGATTTCCTCCAGTTTGGTACGTTCCTGCTCCAACAAGCGTCCCATACGCTGTTCTACCTCTTCTTCTTTCTTCTGAAGAACAGCCTGCTGAGTCTCCAGACGCATACGCATCGTATCAGACTCCTGCTTACGGCGAGTCAGTTCATCTTGTCTCTGGTTAAGACTGAGCTCTCTCTGTTTGGCCCTATTCTCTGCCTGCTGAATCTGCTGGTTGCGTTGGCGAACCTCGTTCTCCAATTCAGCTTTCTTACTGATGAACTTCTCCTTAACTTCCAGTAATTTTTTTTGTTTGATAATCTCGGCTTCCTGTTCTGCCTCTTCTGTCATTCTTTTACGTTTACTTGGCAATACGACAAAATACCATACGCAAAAGAAGATCACAAAGGATGCAATACCTATGATCAGTCCATAAATAATATAAGGTATCATGAATTCTTAATGTTTGATTTATTAATTGGGGTCATTAACTCTCTGATTTCTTTTCGAGTGCGGACTCCAACTCTGCAAGCAGTGGCTTCAGTCTGCTGGCTATAGGCTCTATATCCATAGACGTCTCCTGCTGTTTGACTTTAACAGCTATATCCAGTATTGTCATAACAAGGTACATCTCAGTACTTTGCCCTGGATAACTGTTTGTATAGAAGTTGAATCTCTCCTTTATAAGCTTTTCTGCCTGGCGGTAGACATATTCCTCTTCACGACGAACAGTCATAGGCAACGTCCAACTGCCAAAACGGAGAGTTATTGATAAGGTGTCACTTTGCTCTGCCATAATTCTATTCTACTTTAAGCATGGAGATACACCGGTCAACGTCACGCACCATCTTTTTGATACGGCCTCTGAGGTCTTTTACATCATCGTCTGCCATATCAATGTACTTGGCCATCTTAAGATGGGTATATTGTTTTTGGAGCTCTTCATTCTTCTGCTTTAAAGACAGAATCTCTTCGTCACGCTCTTTCAGGCGCAACATAAGATCCTTCTTTTCCTCCAGAGACTTAGCGTACTGCATTAAAAGCTGACGGGTACGGGTCTCAAGCCGAATAATAAGTTCTGTCAATTTAGCATCCATTTTCTATCGAACTCCAATATTTCGAGGACAAAGATAACTTTTTTTTTATCTTTATGCAAAATTATTCCTCACTATTTTTCTTTGGCTCCTTTTTTGCGAGCATAACGAGGGTATAAACATATTCAGACATCCATGGTTCGGTATAACCAAGAACTGATTGATACTTTCGGATGGACACACAGGTACGCCGCACGCCATCATCCTTCCAATCCACCTTGGTCATTATCTCATGAACCTGTTTCTCCACCATCTGTCGCAAGGCACTCTTAAAGAAACTGGGTAAGCGGAATTTCCATTGCATCAGATTACCCATCAGCATCATCAGGTCCTGGCTAAAGCCTTGAAAAGTAACAAGATAACCTTGGACATCCTGAATTTTCTTGCAGCGTTTCTTTACGCTTCCGTCCACCTCATCAAAAAAACCATCACTGATATGATAAATATCCTGCATCAGTTTCCTGCATTGTTTCTTTTCACCAACGCCTAATTTGTTATTGACCGTCTGAACATGATATGTTTGCTTGAAAATCCTAAGGTCAGGCAACGAAGCCAGATTATTGATTCCCAACTGAGCTGCCATAACCGACTGGTAATAAACCCTAATGAGCAACATAAAGTCCTCCATGCCACCGATACGGGTATCAGATTCTGATTTTCGTCCAAATAATTTTGAGAATATCGACATAACTATTGATTCTTTTTTATTGTAACTATATCTCTTTTTTAAGTTCGTTTTTCTTAAACATTGCTTTAAAAAGTATCTTAATATCCAGCCATAACGACCAATTCTGTGCGTACCACACATCTGCATTTTTACACAACCGGCATTTCACCATATCCGGAACGAGGGAAACATCCCCTTTGAATACATTCAGCAACTGAGGGAGCTTCTTTATTCCTGGTTTTTGAAAAAACGAAGAGGTAGGAAGATCATCCGTCCTGAAGGTCAGCCTGTCAAAAGTCTTTCCCCTCCTGTTTTTTTCTTTAGCAAAGGAGAAAACCGGTCCGGGACTTTTGCGTTTGATTATCACAGCGGCTAATATATATATAAAAGGGAAAGCAAAAAACAGGAAGGTTCCGCTGATCAGCAAATCAAAAAGACGCTTCACCAATCTGTTCCACCAATGGCTGAGCGGCTCTTCAAGGGGTGAGAGAAAGGACATAAAGCCAATATTCTTCACTTGCAAGTTCTTCTGAAGAACACTAAGGCCCGGCGTACAGAAAAACAGGTCTGCCTTCTTTTCCTGACAGAACTGGCACAACGTTACCAAATCCGTTTTCTGCAAGGAACCGGGGATACAGCAAACAGCAGCAACGTCCTCCATTTCCTGCAAAGAGTCTGCCAAGGTATCAGGCAAAACACTTCGTATCCGAGGAGTCATTCCCTGCCCATTCAATTCTGCCTGGATTTCAGCAACCTCTTCATCAGTTCCAATCAACAGTAAGCTTTTGGTTGGGTCTTGCAACCCCTTATATAATTTACTCATATCTGATTTTCGCTCGTATTTTTGCAAAGTTACAACAATTTAGGCAATCAAGCCAATGTCTGCGCCAAAAATATCACAAAAAACAAAAATTATGGCAAAACCGTTCACGCGTACAAATAAAATACCTAACTTTGCCGCGGAGAATTTTTGTATTTGAAGATAGATGAGACATTTTATTATAATAATTTTGACAATCCTGCCTCTGACCGGGAAAGCTCAATTCAGTCGCCTGGGGCAGGATATTTATTATGAAGGTACAGTCACTGGCGCCTTCAGTGACGGTGATTATGCGCCATTCTGGTTTACCAGCAACAGGTACGGTCTTAGTTCGCACAAAAACAACTACGGTTATCTGCGTGGTACCATCCGAAGAGATGTCAACACCGACAGCCAGCGGAACTGGCGTATAGGATATGGAGCCGATTTGGCAGTAGCTTTTGGAATGGGAAGCAAGCACTTTGTTGTCCAGCAACTCTATGCCGACTTCCAGTGGAAGGCCCTTCGCCTAAGTCTGGGACAGAAGGAACGCCCCCTTGAGCTGAAGAACCAATTCCTCAGCACAGGTGGTATGACAACAGGTATTAATGCCAGACCGCTTCCGCAAGTAAGACTGGAAATACCTGATTTCCTGGTTGTTCCGGGAACAAAGAACTGGTTGGCTTTCAAGGCACATTTGGCATACGGATGGTATACCGACAATGCCTGGCAGCGTGAGTTCAACGACAACAAACGATACCTCTACACCACAGGTTCACTCTATCATTCAAAAGCCTTGTTCCTGCGCATTGGAAATAAGGAGAAATTCCCCCTTACCCTAACTGGAGGACTGGAGATGAGCTGTCAGTTTGGCGGCACAGGTCACAACATCCGTCAGAGGCCAGGTTTCCCCGGTCCCGAATACTATGACGAGAGCCTGCTAAATGGAGTTAAGAGTTTCTGGAATGCATTGATTCCCGGAGGCAGCGACAGTAACGACGGCGACATATACTCCAACCGCGAAGGAAATCAGTTGGGCAGCTGGCACCTGCGTTTAGACTACGATGGAAAAGGTTGGGGCGCAGCAGCCTATCTCGAGCATTTCTTCGAGGATCAGAGTCAGATGTTCTGGCAGTACGGCTGGAAGGATATGCTTTATGGAGTAGAGATTAATCTGCCCAAGAATCCTTTCCTAAGCAGCGTCGTTTACGAGCACATTGGCACCATGGATCAGAGCGGTGCCATTTACCACGATAAGACAAATAACATTCCGGAGCAGATTAGCGGTTGCGACCAATACTACAACAACCATATATACGGAGCCTGGCAGCACTCAGGATTCGTTATGGGTAACCCCCTACTTTCTTCTCCCATGTACAACGACCGCTTCGGCTTCAGCAACCGCCTCGTGGTTTACCACAGCCGCGTCAACGCTCATCATATCGGTCTGAGCGGCCAGCCCACCGAAGAATGGGGCTGGCGTCTGCTGTACACCCACGAGAAAAGCTTGGGTTCCTATAATGCACCAACTCCCAACCCCGAGAAGGCCAACTACCTTATGGCAGAGGTTACCTACAGGCCGAATTGGATGAAAGGTTTAGGTCTCACTGCCAGTTACGGACACAACGACGGCGATATTCTTGGCAAGAGCAATGGCGGTATGCTATCCGTATCCTATAGTGGATTGTTTAACAAAACGAAATAACAGATGAAAACGCAAAAGCAATTTTTCCTATATTGTATCCTATCAATTCTTTTTCTGGTTATACATACCAGCTGCGAGAATAAAAGAGATGACAGCGGCACATTGGGCGGCATGTGGCAACTTGTAGAATGGAGAGCCGCAGACGGCTCTATCGCCTACAACAAGCCCGACACGACTTTGTATTATAAGGTACGCAGCAATCTGCTCATGCTACAAGAGTTGCCTGGCGAGTCGGAAACTTACTTTTTGACCTATTACCAACAGACCGAAGGCTGTCTCGTCATCAACCCCGACAAGATTGTCAACAATGCAGAGCGCGACACAGTACTTCATCCCATACAGGACCTGAAGAAGTATGGAGTTCCCAGTACCGGCCGCCTGCAGATTTTAGAGCTGACCTCCGACAAAATGGTACTTTCCGGAGAAGAAGGTACACTACGTTTCCGCAAGTATTAATACGATTATCTGCCTTTTTCTAAGAAAACCCGCATTTTGGGCAATAAAAAAAGCCCAATAGACGTTTATAATATATAAACGAATACATGACTGCGCTCTATATTTTCATATCCTTCATTGCCTCGGCACTAACATCCATGCTGTTAATGCCGTGGATTCTAAGTCTATGCAGGCGAAACGGATACTTCGACAGGCCCAACGACCGCAAAATCCACAAGAATAACACGCCCCGCTTAGGTGGTGTTATCTTTGTTCCCAGCACCATAGTGGGTATTGCCGTTACCTTGGCCATCATCTTCAACTTCAATGGAGAGAGCGAGCCCCTTAAGTCCAGTACGCTGTTAATAGGATTCGGCATCTTCACCATCTACGTAACAGGTCTGCTGGACGACCTTTTCGGGCTTACAGCTCACCTGAAGTTCTTCATACAGTTTATCGCAGCCCTCTGTTTTCCCCTCATAGGTCTTACCCTCAACAATCTGTACGGCTTCTGCGGCATCTACGAGATTCCAGAAGTCGTCAGCTATCCTCTGACAGTATTCCTGGTAATGCTGGTTGTAAACAGCATCAACCTTATTGACGGTATAGACGGCCTGGCCAGCAGCCTTTCCCTTATAGCCTTCCTGGTCTTTACGTGGGCATTCTGGAACTGGGGCATGCATATCTTCTGCCTTTTCACAGCAGCTATATCAGGAAGTCTGACGGTTTTCCTCTGGTATAATCTCTTTGGAGACAACGCCAAAGGTACCAAAATCTTTATGGGTGATTCCGGCAGTCTGATGCTAGGCTACGCGCTAAGCTATCTGTCATTGAAATTCTGCTCGGAAAACGAAGTGAAAGCCCCAGAGGAGTTCAGTCTGCTGCTCTCTTACACCCTTTTGATGATTCCCACCTTCGACCTCACGCGTGTTGCCTGCAGCCGTATTCTCAGGGGCGAACATCCATTCCATGCCGACAAGACACATCTTCACCATAAACTCATGCGCACCGGACATTATATGCGCATGGCATTGCTTACCATATTGGCGGCCGATATAATCTTTGCCCTCTTGAATGCAGGACTGTATTTCATGGGCGTCAATATCACTTGGATTGTTTTGGTGGATGTCATTCTTTTCGTTTTATGGCAGAAGCGGATAGACCATTCCATTGCCAGGAACGACGAGCGCCTGGCCTTGGAGACAAACCTGCGCCAGGAGTTGGACGAGAATGCAGCAAAGGCAAAGAAGATCTGTATCCTCACGCCACGTTTTCCAGTTCCCGAAAACGGAGGCGATGTGCTCCGCATCAACAATATCGCTCACCAGCTTAGGAAACAAGGGTACAAGCTCATCCTGCTTAGCCTGGAAGAAGACGGACAACCGCAAATCTTCGAGGCGCAGCGCATATACCACAAAGTATATACAGTTCACAGAAATCATTTTTCATCTCTCCTTCATGCGCTGATATGCTTCCTGCAGGCAAAGCCTATGCAATGCGGCTTCTACATGTCAGGCACATACAGAAGGAAACTGCGCGAAATCATTCAGAAAGAGAATCCCGACCTCTTCATTGCACATCTGCTACGCATGATGCCCTACCTCGACGAATTGGGTCTTCATAGCCGTTCCATCATAGAGATGACAGATGCCCTTTCCAAGACATACGCTATGTCTTCGCAAAGCAAGGGCAACTGGCTCCTGAGAAATGTGTATCGTATGGAGCAGCGCCTTATCTTAAGAGCCGAGCAGTATAGTCTGCTTCACTTCCCGAAGAATGTTCTGGTTTCGCAGGCCGACATAGACTATCTGAAGACCAAATCTCTTCATCCCGAGAGTCTGGAACTGCATTCCAACGGCATCATATGCAGCAAGAACATAAGACACAAATACGACCCCAACAAGATTGTCTTTGTGGGTAATATGCGAACGCTGCAGAACCAGGATGCTGTCCTATGCTTCGTTCAGGATATTTTTCCACGCATTCTCAAGCAAAAGCCAGACACCAAATTCTATATCGTTGGAGCACAACCCCCGCAAAGCATACAGCAGCTGGCTTCCGAGAATATCTTTGTTACAGGATTCGTCGAGGATATCGAGGATACCATTTGCGACGCCTGTCTGACCATAGCACCCGTCCGTGTGGCAGCAGGAATCCAGAACAAGGTACTTGTAGCCATGAGTTGCGGCATCCCCGTTGTCATGACAAGTCTTATCTCCAATGCCATTCCGGAACTCAAACACGAGGAAAATTGCCTGATTCAAGACGAAGCAGCCACTTTGGCTGACGCCTGCCTTCGCATCATGAATCATCCCGACTTGCGCCAGCAACTGGCCACTAACGGATACGAAATGGTAAAGCGACATTATTCCTGGAAGGACAAGATTTACGGTTACGTCAGATAAATAACAGAACATAAAGTACATTTCCAGCCAAGAAAAAGATGACAGACAACGCACAGGGTAACAAACGGATTGCAAGGAACAGCCTCTTTATGAGTCTGAGAATGGTCTTTGTGCTCAGTTTGACATTCTATGCTACCCGTGCCGTTCTGAATATCCTGGGCGAAGTAGACTATGGTGTATACAACACTGTCTGTGGTTTTGTCAGTCTTTTCTCGTTCCTGAATCTTTCTGTTTCCAACGGCATACAACGATTTTACAACTTCGAACTGGACCGCAATGGATGCAAGGGAGCCTGTCGCGTTTATAACACAGCACTCAGAATACAGCTTATTGCAGCCTTGCTGCTGGTTCTGGTCATAGAAGTCATCGGCATCTGGTATATCAACCACAAACTGGTCTGTCCGCCAGAGAGGTTAGACGCAGCCATGTGGGCCTTTCACTTCTCTGCTGTGGGATTCGTGCTTACCATATTGCAGGCACCTTATTCGGCTGCTATTATGGCACACGAGAAAATGGACTTCTATGCGATGGTAAGTGTGCTGGATGCTTTCCTAAAGCTTGGAATCGTATTCCTGCTACCTTATATCTGCTATGACAATCTGGCCACGTATGCAGCACTCTATGCATCCATCAACCTGCTGAACCTGCTTCTCTATGCTTTTTATGCAAAATGTCATTTCCCCGAGATTGTATACAGGAAACTCATAGACATACACCTGTTCCGTTCCATGATAGGTTTTTCCGGCTGGAATATCTTCGGTTCCTTCTCAGGAATCATGAAGGAACAGGGAATCAACCTCATCATCAATTTCTTCTGCGGTCCTGTTGTGAATGCAGCAAGGGCTTTGGCAGCTCAGGTCAATGCCGGCCTGATGGCTTTTGTATCCAATATCATCATACCTGTCAGGCCTCAGGTGGTGCAATCCTATGCTAACCAGAATTACGACAGGACACTCCGGCTCACCTATGGCGTAAGTCGCATCACATCCTGTGTTATATTGCTCATCACCCTTCCCATCATGCTGGACACCCATTTCATTCTCCAATTATGGCTGGGCAAGAACATACCGGAATATACCGAGACGTTTGTTATCATCGTCATACTGATTTCTTTTGTCAACAACCTCAACTCAGCCGTCTCCGGCGTTATACATGCCAGCGGACAGATGATGCTGTACCAGACAGTCTCCAGTTCTGTTTCCCTGATGTGTATTCCCACGGCTTACCTGTTGCTCAAATACGGTTACTCCCCTAACTATGCCCTTCTTATGGTGTTATTGTGGACATCCATTTCACAATACGTATCGCTGCTGATCATGAAAAGGGTCATCAGCTATACCCTTGCGTCTTATACTAGGGAAGTTCTTTGGCCGCTGATAAAGATGGCGGTACTTTCTGCCATCATTCCCGTTTGTATACGTTTGAATATGGAAGAAGGCTGGCTTCGGTTCCTGCTCATAGGTTTCACAAGTGTCATTATGACCGTCCTATGCAGCTATCTGTTTACCATGCAGGCCTCAGAAAAAGAAATGATAAAAGAATATAGCAGAAAAATATTCCAAAAATGGACTTAAAAACGCTAATCAAACAATCCTGGATATATAAAGGGATCTATCAGCCCTACCGCTTCAGGCGGGAAAAAGCCATTGCCGAACACAAACATGCCATATTCGTACAATATGGAGCAGAGACACTCACACACTTTGCCCAATGCATGCAGAAAAGCGGCATAGAATATTGGCTGGAATTCGGGACACTCTTAGGAGCATACAGGGATAAAGCTTTTGTTCCCAACGAACTGGACCTCGACATTGGTGCCCACCTGTGCGATGTTCCACGAATCCATCAGGTTCTTACAGAAAACGGGTTCCGACTGGTACGCGAATTTCACGTCATTGGCAAGAACTGCCTAGAACAAACCTATGAATACCGGGGCGTTACGCTGGATATGATGTATTTCACACAGGAAGGAGACATGACGTGGTGTTACGGAGCCTTCTATGACCCATGGAAATGCAAGATTGGCAAGCCTTTCTTCCATCAGGTTACAGCCCATTACTTCCGTCCCTTCGAAATCGCCAAGATACAATTTCTGGGAATGGAAATGTGCGTTCCGAAGAATACAGAGGAGCATCTGATAGAAATATTCGGCAAAGGCTACAAGGTTTACGATCCCGACTTCAAAGGTGACTTAAACAAGATATTCTACTCATGGGAAGAAAAGAAAGGAGTCGGCTTCCATTACTATTAATTCCTTTTCAGAAAGCACACAGGAAGGAGATAGCCTTCATCTTCTTGGATATTACCTGATGTTTATAAACTCTCGTAATAACGACGAAGATATACCTTCTGTCCTAGGAATAACCATCACCTCTTTCCCATTAGCCTTACACCATTCGATAGCCTTCTGAAACCCCTCGTGGTTTTGGTCAGGCCCAATGGCGAATACATCGAAATCTAAATTCACGATATCCTTATCCACATCTTTATAAGTAACCACTTCATCAACAAACCTAATGCTGGCAACCATCATCCTACGTTCATCGGTAGTATTTATAATTTTCGCATTCGGCTTGTATTTCTGTATGTATCCTCCATCCTGAACAGCAACAATCAGGAAGTCTCCTTTTTCCTTTGCATGTTTGAACAATAGTATGTGTCCTATGTGGAGGAGGTCGTAAACCCCAAATGTAAGTACCTTTTTCATTTCCTTAGTCTGCATGTACATGCTGAAAGCATATGTGTATATGTATTTAAACACACAAAAGTAGGTAATTCATATGGAATAACAAAATAAGTAATGATAAAAAAACAGCTTTGGACAAAAACATATATTCACTACCGTCCCGTTAAAGTGGGCTAATAGGTCTTTCTGCAGCACATCGTCCTGATTGATTTCCTATTTCATGGTATAGGTATTTGAATCATTCTTCGGCAAATGTAGAAAGAATAATCGGAAAAACCGATTTTATAAAACAGATTCTGCATCTATTCCCCAAAAATAGCTTAACTTTGCGTGCAGGAAAGATAAGTACCAATGAGTGAGATTAAACTGATAAAGGGTGAATTCAAGGAGAAGCTGGCCCTGCTGTTTGCTCCTGGCGTGAAGGCGGGATTCCCCTCCCCTGCCGAGGACTACCTGCATGAGAGCCTGGACTTTAACCGCGACCTGATACGGCATCCTGAGGCCACATTCTACGGGCGTGTAGCGGGTGACAGTATGCAGGATGCGGGTATCTGTGAAGGGGACATTGCGGTGATAGACCGCAGCGTGGAACCCCAGGACGGCGATGTGATTGTGGGCTACATCAACGGAGAGTTCACCATCAAGTTCCTGGATCTGACGCACCGCAAGGACGGCTACATTGAACTTCGCCCTGCCAACAGGAAATACAGTCCCATCCGCATTGACGAGAACGACAGCTTTGATGTATGGGGTGTGGTAGTCTGGACAATCAAAAGCTGGCGATAATCAACGATAACGTTAACGATAACGATAACTATTTTGAACCGCAGGTCAAACTTGAATCTTGAAACCTGAAAATTACTAACAGTAAACTGTAAACAGGACTCCGCCTGCGCCTGAGCACCTACGGAGCGCAAGAAACCGTAAACTGCCTCTAAACTCAAAACACTAAACTCTAAACTTTATAATAAACGAATGTACGGCATCGTTGACTGCGATAACTGCTATGTCTCGTGCGAAAGAGTCTTTCGCCCGGACCTTGAAGGAAAGCCCGTTGTTGTCCTCTCGAACAATGACGGTTGCGTTGTAGCCCGCAGCAACGAAGCAAAGGCGATGGGCATCAAGGCCGGAACACCATACTTCCAGCTTGCCGAGCAATTTCCAAACGAGAAGATAGCCGTATTCAGCAGCAACTACGAGCTGTACGGCGAACTGACGGGCCGCGTAGTGGAAATTATCCGCCAGGAAGCTCCAGCCTATTTGACCTCCAGTCGAAACTGCTCACCCGCAGTTTTCCGCTACAGCATCGACGAGTGCTTTGTCTATTTTCCGCCTCTCAAAGATTCTTCACTCTTTACTCTTCATTCTTCACTTTCAGAATGGGGCGTGAATCTGCACAAGCGGATCAAGAAGAGTGTGGGAATGCCCGTCAGCATAGGCATAGCTCCCACTAAGACGCTGGCGAAGATGGCAAGTCATTTCGCAAAGAAGTACCCGGGCTATCGTCACTGCTGTCTCATCGACACCGACGAGAAACGCATGAAGGCGCTGAAACTATACCCGATAGATGAAGTATGGGGCATCGGAAGGCGCTACGCTGCCAAGCTACAGGCCTTAGGCGTACAGACGGCCTATGACTTTGCCCAGCATCATGAATCATGGGTAAGGGCCACCTTCAACAACAATGTAATTCTGCGTACCTGGAAGGAGCTGAACGGCATAGACTGTGTGCCCAACGAGGAAATGGCCAGGAAAAAGAGCATCTGCACCAGCCGGAGCTTCAACGGAATGGTGACGGACTTTGACACGCTGAGGACCCACGTATCCAACTACGCTGCCCGTTGTGCTGAGAAGCTGCGGCAGCAAGGCACGGTAGCCACTATTGTAGCCGTGTTTCTCCACACCAATGCTTTTCGTGAAGACTTGCCCCAGTACTGGAACTTCCAAGAGAAGCGTCTG
>CADAWW010000017.1:41233-41866 GCA_902791675.1 uncultured Bacteroidales bacterium | reverse complement strand
GTTGTTCTTCACATTGCCAAGGTCTGCCGACCAGGTATCGGGGTTGTGACAGAACTGGCATCTGAGCGGGCATCCCTGAAAGAATACCACAAATCGGATGCCAGGTCCGTCAACGGTCCCGAAGGATTCTATTTGATTTATGAGACCAATCACATGCAATGGTTAATGGTACGACTTAAAACATCCAGCTGCTGTTCACGTGTCAGTTTTACGAAGTTTACTGCATAGCCGCTCACACGGATCGTAAGCTGAGGATATTTCTCGGGGTGTTCCATCGCATCTACCAACAGTTCGCGGTCAAAGACGTTCACGTTCAGGTGTTGTCCGCCGTCTGGGGTAAAGTAACCGTCCATCAGGTTCATCAGATTCTCTTTCTGTGTCTCGCGATCCTTACCCAGGGCACTGGGGCTGATGGCAAAGGTGTAGGAGATGCCGTCCTTGCTGTGGTGGAAAGGCAACTTAGCAACAGAAGCCAGTGCTGCCACAGCACCCTTCATGTCACGCGAATTCATGGGGTTTGCACCTGGTGCAAAGGGAACACTCTTCTTACGGCCGTCCGGAGTAGCACCCGTGTTACGTCCATATACCACATTCGAGGTGATGGTCAGCAACGACTGCGTAGGAATAGCATCG
>CADAWW010000017.1:0-41177 GCA_902791675.1 uncultured Bacteroidales bacterium | reverse complement strand
AACATACTCGCCCTCTTCAATCCTATAGTCAACTGCCAGTCCTGTCTCGTCGCGGATGATACGAACCTTGCAGTTCTTCATGGCAGCGATAGAGTCTGTCACAATAGACAGACCGGCGATACCTGTAGCACGTGTGCGCTGAACATCACCATCGTGCAATGCCATCTCGAATGCCTCGTAGTCGTACTTATCGTGCATGTAGTGGATAATTTTCAAGGCATTTACGTAGGTTCGTGCCAGCCAACTCATCATCTGGTCGAAGCGGGGCCAGAACTCCTCGAAGGTCAGATAGTCGCTGGTGATAGGACTGAAACGGGGACCTACCTGTTCGCCGGACATCTCGTCGCGACCGCCATTGATGGCATACAGCATGCACTTGGCCAGATTGGCACGGGCACCGAAAAACTGCATCTGCTTACCTATCTTCATAGGACTTACGCAACAGGCTATTCCGTAGTCGTCACCCAACTCTGAACGCATCAGGTCGTCGTTCTCGTACTGTATAGCGCTGGTGTCCATAGAAACCTTGGCGCAGAACTTCTTCCAGGCTTCGGGCAGACGGCTACTCCACAGCACCGTCAGGTTAGGCTCGGGAGATGGCCCCATATTGTATAACGTATGCAGCAGACGGAAGTCAGTCTTGGTAACCATGTTACGTCCGTCAACACCCATACCGCCTACGCTGGTGGTAGCCCAGATGGGGTCACCGCTGAAAAGATCGTTGTACTCGGGAGTACGCAGGAAGCGGACGATACGTAGCTTCATCACCAACTGGTCAATCATCTCCTGTGCCTCTGCTTCTGTGATAAGGCCTTTCTTCAGGTCACGCTGGATAAAGATATCCAGGAAGGCACTTACACGACCGAAACTCATGGCTGCACCGTCCTGATCCTTTACGGCACCCAGGTAGCCGAAATAGGTCCACTGAATAGCCTCGCGAGCATTGGTGGCAGGCTTGGTCACATCAAAACCATAGTTGGCACACATACGTTCAAAATCCTTTAGGGCATTAATCTGGTCGGTAATCTCCTCACGGCAACGTACAATTTCCTCGGTAAACTCGTTTATGTCGATACGTTTATGGAAACGCTTCTTCTCCTCAATCAGGTTGGTAGTACCATACAGGGCTATACGACGGTAGTCGCCAATGATACGCCCACGACCGTAAGCATCGGGCAGACCAGTAATGATATGGGCATGACGTGCCGCCTTGATGTCATCGTTGTAAGCCGAGAAAACACCCTCGTTATGGGTCTTGCGATACTTGGTGTAGATTTTCTTGGTTAAAGGGTCCAGTTCATAGCCGTAAGCCTTCAATGCAGCCTCCACCATGCGAATACCACCACGCGGGAAAATACCACGTTTCAGGGGAGCATCAGTCTGCAGGCCTACAATCACTTCGTTCTCCTTATCTATATATCCGGCACCATAGGCATCGATACTCTGGGGAATTACAGTCTCTGCGTCATAAACACCTTTCTCGCGTTCCACCTTGAACATCTCAGTCAGCTTATCCCAAAGCTTCTTGGTCTTTTCGCTGGGTCCTTCCAGGAACGATTCGTCACCATCGTATGGCTCATAGTTGTGCTGAATAAAGTCACGTACATCAATTTCATGCTTCCAGCTTGTTCCCAGGAAGTCATTTTGCAAATTCTCTAACTTCATAATAGGAAATTAATGGTTCTTTTTGTTTATTATCCTAAAAACTTTCTTCTTTAACGGCTACAAAAGTACAACATCTTTGTGGATTAGGCAAGTATTCCAGGTACAATTATAAAAGAAATTCTTTAAGCGTCTCTTTGTACCATTCAGAGACTGTCTTGTCGGCATTCCTCATACAGAAGAGTTGCTCTTGGGTGGGGGCTTCGGCTATGCCTTTCTGATATATAAGGATGTGACGCTTTGTACCTTTTTCTGGTACCGATTTAATATTGTAATTGTCCCTTAGCCAGAATCCAGCCATAAAACATTCGGCATTAAAGTCGCTCAGAACGTCGGGAGGGATACAGACGTTAAAAGTACCACCTTCGCATAGCAGACGGGAAACTCCCTCGGCCAATACAGAAAAGGGTAAGCTGCTACTGTGCCTTGCCCGTGTGCGTCCAAGTGTAGGGCATTCCAAGCTGCGGTCGAAGTAGGGAGGGTTACATATTACACTGTCGAACTGTGTACCTTCTGTCATTCTTTCCAATAGGAAATGCTGGAAAGAATCGTGCACCAGGGTTATACGACTGGCAAACTTTGATTCCTCAAAATTAAGCTTGGCATCCAGCACGGCGTTATCATCTATTTCTACTGCGGTAACTTTTGCACCAGTAAAACGCTGCGCCATCATCAGGGCTAGCACTCCTGTGCCTGTGCCAACGTCCAGTATTCTTTTACCGCCAGCAGCCAAAGCACCCAGTAGGTCACTGTCCGTACCCACTTTCATGGCTGCATGTTCCTGGTGAATATGGAACTGCTTAAACTGAAAGAAATCTTTCTTTCTCATCCGTACTTTTTCTTTTGTTTTTAAATGATAACGATAAAGTATACTCTTCAATTACTAATTACACTTAGTATTATCCTCCTTTGTCGTTTCGATAGACAAAGATACAAAAGAAATGAGAAAAGAACGAGTGAAACAGAGAGAAAATTGTTAAAAATACTACATTTATTTTTTCTCAATTGCAGAATAATAAGCTATATTTGCGAACCACTACCTCATGGTCTAGTTTCGATTTTTGAATCTAGAGGTAACCATGAGGTAATCATGAGGTAACCATGAGGTACTCCTGACGTTTTTTTCGGTTCAGGGTTCATGATTCAGGGTTAATGGTTCAGGGTGTTGTGTACCGTTTTTGGTTGACAGTTTTGTTTGCTATTTTACTTTTTTATTCCTACACAGGTTGTCAGTCTTATGACTTTATTCCTGTTTCAGTTTACGCTTTTACCTTTATTCCTAAGATAGTTGTCATTCCAAAATCTTTGTCCTGAGACAGTTGACAGTTAAACTGTAGGCAAGCAGTAGACAGTAACCATAATTTCTAACGACAGACGTTAAAAAACTAAAAAGGAATCCATTTTTAAAAGAAACAACTTTGCCGTCGTCTGAACATTTACTAACTTTGGCACATAAAACAGCTAACATGCGCAATTAATAGTCTTATATGAAAAAATATAAACAAACAAAAAGAGTTGATGGATTGCTATTGACAACCTCTATGCAGATTGCAGTATTTTATACAAGTACTCCTGAACTGGAATTGATGACCTTTATATGTTCTGTATAAGCTTCCTGAACAAATTAAATCATTCTACAGAATAGTGAAAAAGGATTTTCTTTCATGAAAAAAGAATTATCCATAGCAATCATCGGAGCGGGTGCCGCTGGTTGCTTCTGCGCCATTAACTTGAAGCGTATGCTGACCAGCAGCAATGTTCATCTGTTCGAGAGTAAAAGCAAAGCTTTGGCCAAGGTGGCTGTTACAGGTGGTGGTAGATGTAACCTGACTAATACCTTTAAGGGCATTAAAAACTTACAGGAGGTTTATCCCAGAGGGGAAAAACTGATGCGTAGAGCCCTTTCAGTCTTCAGCTCCGAGGATACTTGTGCGTGGTTCGAGAAGGAGGGGGTAAAATTGGTGACTCAGGAGGACGAGTGTGTCTTCCCTCAGTCGCAAGACGCAATGCAGATTGTGAACAAATTGCTTTATAATATAAAAGAACTAGGTATTGAACTTCATTTAAATGAGAGGGTTACGAGTATTGACATAAAGAAATGGGATAAAGTGGTGGTAACGACTGGCGGTCATGCTATGCCACAAGGATTTCAGTTATTAGAGGGGCTGGATATCCCAATAGAGATGCCTGTTCCTTCGCTTTTCACCTTTAATGTTGAGGGAGACTGGCACCAGCAACTGATGGGCAACGTGGTGGATAATGTGAAGGCTTTTATTCCTGGAACTAAGTTCCGTAGCCAGGGTTCCTTGCTCCTTACGCACTGGGGTATGAGCGGACCGGCAATATTGAAGCTATCTTCGTACGCTGCCCGGTATCTGGCTGAACGGGATTATAGGAGTCCATTGTGCATCAATTGGATGGGGGGCAGAACGGAACAAGAGGTGCGACAGTTATTGCAGGAAATGAAACAAGACCAGGCTCAGAAACTGGTTACGAGCGTCTATCCTCAATGTTTTACCAGTAAGCTTTGGGGGGTATTGCTGGACCGTATGGGCATACCCATGACTCAGCGTTGGGGAGCCCTAAACACAAAGCACATAAACAGAATGTTGTCTGTGCTTATCGCTGATATATATCAGATTACGGGCCGTTGTCCTTTCAAGGAGGAATTTGTGACCTGCGGCGGTGTTTCATTGAAGGCTATAAACATTAATACATTGCAAAGCAAACAATACCCTAGTCTCTATTTTGCCGGCGAAGTGCTTGATGTAGATGCCGTTACTGGTGGCTTTAACCTGCAAGCAGCATGGAGCATGGGTTATGTAGTTGCAAAACATATTTTCACATCATATCAGATAATTAACCAGAAATCATGAGAATTCTATTTATATCTATTATCTTTCTAACTTCTCTGACAGGAATGTGTCACCCGGCAGGAAAGGAATATAATGGGGAGGAGGCCAAGGAACTTTTCGACAAAGTCTTTACGATGGTCTTCGGCCCTGAGGGCTCTTCGCTTTCCTATTCTGTAAATATTGTAGGATTGTACAAGACTCAGGGCGATGTTGTATACAAAGACAAGAAAATTTCATACGAGGAGAAAAGATTCGCTGCATGGGAAGACGGTAAAGTGGCTTATATGGTGGACAAGGAGAAAAAAAAGGTGGACATACATGACTTTAATGACGACAAGAAGGATAAGTATCTGTCTATGTTCAAATACGATTTGAACAACTTTGCGTACAGCTATAAAGTGAAAGGGGAATATTACGAGTTAACTGCCAAGGTTAAGAACTCAAAGTTCTTTGGTATACGCTCCGTAACGGCTATGGTTCTTAGAAGTAATTTGCATCCTGTAAGTCTCTCGATTAAACTGGCCTTCATTACGACAACAGTTCAGATCTCTAACTTCCATAGCGGCAACATAAACGAGAATGTGTTCACCTTCCCAAAGCACCGCTTTACAGATTATCAATATATTGACCATAGGGTTCGGAGTGCCAATTGATAATTGGAAATATCCCTATTAACTGAATAGGTTAGCGGTTAAAGCAAGCTACATGTCAAATTGTCAACTCAAAAACTTGTAAACTAAAATCATGAATAAAATTCAGTTTCAGTGCGATTACAACGAGGGATGTGCCCCTCAGATTCTGCAACGATTGGTAGAGACCAATCTAGAACAAAATATTGGCTATGGCGAAGACCCGCATTGCAAACATGCAAGAGAACTGATTCGCAAGACCTGCGAGGCACCAGAGGCAGATGTGCACTTTCTGGTAGGCGGAACGCAGGCAAATGCCACTATCATAAGTAGTATTCTGCGCCCTTACCAGGGTGTAATAGCTGCTACAACAGGCCATATTGCCGTTCATGAGACTGGAGCCATAGAGCATAGCGGACACAAGGTGCTGACCCTGCCTGCAACGAACGGCAAGATTCAGGCAGAGCAGGTAAGACAGTGCCTGGTTGATCATTATAACGAGGATGGTCCCGAGCATGCTGTGCAGCCTGGTATGGTGTACATCAGTTATCCAACCGAATACGGTACGCTGTACTCTAATCAAGAGCTGACGGACATCCACAACGTGTGCCGCGAGTACAGGATTCCGCTCTTTGTGGACGGTGCACGTATGGGCTACGGATTAGCAAGTAAAGAGTGTGATGTTACATTGCCGGAGATGGCTAAGTTGGCAGACGTCTTCTATATTGGAGGTACCAAGCAGGGAGCCCTTTTCGGTGAGGCCGTTGTCATTACCAATCCTGCGCTGAAGAAGGATTTCCGTTACTTTATAAAGCAGGGTGGGGGAATGCTGGCCAAGGGTAGGCTATTAGGCATACAGTATGAGGAACTGATGCAGAACGACCTTTATCTGAAGTTGGCCCGTCATGCCGATGAACAGGCTGAGCGCATCCGTGAGGCTCTCTTAAAGAAGGGATATAAGATGGCTGTGCCCAGTCCGACCAACCAGCAGTTCTTCGTTCTGCCTAACGATCATCTGAGGGAACTACAGGAGAAATATGTGCTCAGCGTCTGGGGACATGCTGATGCTAACCACACAACAGTTCGTATCTGTACCAGCTGGGCTACAAAGAAGGAGAATGTGGATAAGTTGATAGAAGATATAAATAGATTATGAATAAGTGGATTCTCGCCGCGAGGCCCAAGACACTTACGGGAGCTATGATACCTGTAATTCTGGGTAGTGCATTAGCTTATCACGACGGTGGACTGAACTTGGCGTTAGTTGTCTGTTGTGCGCTCTTTGCCTGCTTTATGCAAATAGCTGCCAATCTGATTAACGACCTGCATGATTTTGAAAAAGGGACCGATCGTGAGGACCGTATTGGTCCCGAACGAGCCTGCGCCCAGGGTTGGATTACACCCGAAGCCATGCGTCAAGGTATAACAGTTGTATTATGTTTAGCATCCCTGGCTGGCATGACTGCTTTATGGATTTGCTGGAACGACTTACCTTACCATGGAATAGAGCTGATAGTAACGGGCATGTTATGTATAATCTTTGCTTTCCTATACACTTATGGTCTCTCATATATGGGTCTGGGCGATGTGCTTGTGTTGCTTTTCTTTGGTCTGATACCCGTATGTGGTACCTATTATATCCAGGCACATGAGATTACATTACCTGCCATTTTGTTAGGTCTAATTGCAGGCACCAGCATAGATGCGCTGCTAGTAATCAATAATTACAGAGACCGAGAACAGGACCGTATTTCTGGCAAACGTACACTTATAGTGCTTTTGGGTGAGAGATTCGGTCTGTTTCAGTATGTAGCTATTTCCATTGTATCGTGCTGGCTAGCCATATTGTTGTGCCATTATGTTGGCGGTAAACTGTTGTATTTCCAATTAGTGACTCTAGTGTACTTATCGCTTCATATATACGCATGGGTAAAGATGCGAGAAATCCGCAGTGGTAAGGACTTGAATCACATCCTTGGGCTAACCAGCCGTAATATGTTTATTTTTGCCATCTTGCTTGCTTCAGCAATTGTTGTTAGCTAAGGATTGAGACTTACACTAAACATAACATCGGTTAGTAATATGAAAATCAAATCTCTAGTAAAACAGAATTCATTGTTCATTGCCATGGCCATTGGAGCATTGTTTTATGAGACCTTTACGCATATATCTTGTTTGAATCCGGTAAGTCGTACTATGAGACCAATTCTGACAGACTGGTTGCCTGTCGGTTTATTTCTGCTACTGTATACCACGTTCTGTAAGATTAATATCTCTGATATGAAACCACGTGCCTGGCATTTCGTTATTCAGTTGGTACGTACATCTCTGGCAGCCATTATGGTGCTGCTAATCTGGCTTTTCGGCGACAATGCCGATGTGAAACTGATACTGGAAGGAATGTTTATCTGCTTTATCTGTCCCACTGCTGCTGCCGTTGTGGTAGTTACAGAGAAATTGGGTGGCAGCATAGGTTCGCTTACCACCTTCACAATTATAGCCAATATCGTTACAATGGTGATTATTCCATTCTTTTTCCCAATGGTAGAACGAGGCACAGATATCACCTTTCTGTCTGCAATGCTTATGGTACTTCGTAATGTAACCATCGTATTAGTGGCTCCTCTGTTCCTGGCTTTTCTGTCGAGAAAGATTATTCCCAACTTCGTGAACCGCCTAAACAAACATAAGGACTTCGGGTTCTGCATTTGGTGCTTTAACCTTAGTATAGTAACGGGAATTACCTTGCAAAATATAGAAGAAAGCAGCCTTACTGGATGGGTGCTATGGGCCTTGCTGATGGCTCCCCTATTAGTTTGCCTGTTGCAGTTTGCTCTAGGTAAATTTATTGGTAATTATTGGAACGACAGCATTAGTTCCGGTCAGGCTTTAGGGCAGAAGAATACGGTTGTCGGCATTTGGCTAACGCTGACATTCCTGAATCCTTTGGCAGCTATCTCGCCTGGTGCTTATGTCTTGTGGCAGAATCTGGTAAATGGTTGGCAGATATGGTATAAAGAGAAACATGGGAATATAAAATGGTAAGTCCACCTCTTAATCAGAGATGGACTTACCATTTTCAGTTTAGAGTTTAACTAGTTTATTACTTCATACTTCCAACAATCCACTATTTCAACTATCTCTACACTCTAAACTTTACATTTTACTTTTTGAAATACCTGTTAAACAAGCCTTGGAAACCTGCGCCATGACGGGCTTCGTCCTTTGCCATTTCGTGAACTGAATCGTGAATAGCATCTAGATTTAATTGTTTGGCAACCTTGGCGATTTCCATCTTACCCTTGCAAGCACCTTCTTCGGCCATCATACGTTTTTCGACATTGGTCTTGGTATCCCAAACAACTTCGCCCAACATTTCTGCAAAGCGAGAAGCGTGATCGGCCTCCTCGTAAGCATAACGCTTGAAAGCTTCTGCTATCTCCGGGTATCCTTCGCGGTCGGCTTGACGGCTCATAGCCAGATACATACCAACCTCGGTACACTCGCCCATAAAGTGGTCCTTCAGGCCCTGACGAACGAAATCACCTTCTTCACCTGTAGGAATAGCATCGGCAATACCTAACTCGTGTTCGGTTACAAACTGAAGAGCAGCATTTTCCTCTACCTTTTTAAACTTACTTCCAGGAACTTTACACTGGGGGCATTTCTCGGGAGCGGTATCACCTTCGTGAACATAACCGCATACTGGGCATATCCATTTTGCCATAATCTAATATTTTTAATTGGTTAAACACTTGTTGTTATGCAAATGTATGAAAAAATAGTTATTAGCACAAAAAAAATACTCAGTTTTTGGTATTTTTCACTTAAAATTTTCTTTTTTCACTTTTATATAAAAGAAGGCAGCCCGTGGAGCTGCCTTCTTAACTAGATTATTTGGTATGATTGTTATTCTTCGTCGTCTGACCAGATCTCCCAACTGTCTTCCTTGGTCAATGCATCGCCACCATCAACAGTTGTTTCACCATCAATAACCAGGCTTTCTGCCAACATGTTGACAACCTCAGCCTCTTCTACCTTAAAGGCAGGAATTAAATATGTCTTCTTCATATTATTTATGGTTTTTGAGTTAATAATCATGATTTAGAAGAGGACTTTCTTACCGTTTACGATATAGATGCCCTTCTGAGCCTTGTTAACACGCTGACCGGCAATATTGTAGATTGCACCATCACCTTCAGTGGTTGCAGGTGCGAGACTCTCGATAGCAGTTGCATCTTCAGGAGCATTGAAGAGTAATGCCTCCTTAGCTTCTGTACCCTCATTAAGGAACAGAGTGAGGTATGCCTTGTAAGCGGCAATCTTACCGCTGGTAGCTCTGTAGAAGCCAACTTCCTTACCCTCGGGCTTAGCCAGCACATACTGACCTTCAGCATCAATCTCCTCGTAGGTACCTCTCAGGTCGTTATCGAGAACTGCAACACTTGGATTCTTGATCTCGCAGGTAACGACACCGCTCTTGTTAACATATTTCTGGAGCTTACCAGTGATGATTACTTTCTGACCAACTACGAGAGGAGTTGTAGGATCGGGTATGTTAGCCCAGTATGCCTCGAATACCTTGCCGCCATCAGTTTCATCTGCCATCCAGAATACTTGCTGATCTCTGCTGATCTTGCCATCTGTGCTTGTTATGTATCCGACTACACTGTAGTCCTCGTCGGTGATTGTGTTATCATCAAGTGCATTGGTCTTTTCTACAGCCTTAGCACAGTTCAGCAATGAGTTGTCAACACAGAATTTGTATGTACCGGGTTCTGCCTTAAGAACTACAGGAGTAGCAGCAGGAACAATAGCATCCAGCTTGTTCAGCTTCATGTAATCGCCATTAAGAGTAGCAACAGATGCTTCAATGTTATTAATCTCAGGAATTTCATCACCGGCAGCACCAAGTGAAGCAACCTGATCAGCAGTCAGAACTGTATCCCAGAAGCGTATTTCAGAGGTCTTAATATCTTTTTCCTCACCATCCTCGTCAGCAAAGAAGAGTGCTCCGGTTGTTAATTTCCAATGTTTGTTGTATGCATCATCAAGACTTAAGCTACCGCTAAGCAGTTTACCGTCAACATAGAGGAAACCGCCATTGGGCTGTACTACGAATACAACACGATACCACTTGCCATTTTCGATACTGCCGTTATATTTCAGCGATCCTCCAAGTCCAATCTGGTTCTTATTGATGAACAGACTACCGTCCTTACTATCTGTCAGGCTATTCTGCAAAAGAGGAATATAAGTTGTGGCGTCATCTGCGCAGATATCAAAGAGGACAGAATAGCTATTGATATCTGTTGTATTGATGTTAGCGTCCATCAGTAAGCTGGATCCCTTCGGAACGATAACGGCACCATTACCCTCGGCAGGTCCGGCAACAGGAGTAATACCTGCTTCGGCAAGTTCTGTTACTGTAACATTTCCCTTCTGGTGCTTTGTTGCCTGGAGAGTGGCAATGCCCTTGCCAGCCAACAGGTCTTCGGGATTATTAAATGTCCATGCGCCGATGGCTGTAGGAACTGAAGAATTACCTACAACATTTACGTTGAAAGGAAGATACATGGTAGCATAACCGGCATCGCCAATTGTCCATTCGAATGATGTGGGAACTGCGGTGATACGGAATGTAGAACCATTGTCGGTGGGTGCATTGCCGCTATTCCAGAACTTGAGAGGGCCTGTGTTACCACCACTCTGGTTGATACAGTTATAGTCGGTACCTGTTTCCTTCAATGTGAAACCGTCGGCATTCTTGCCGATTGTCCATGTGTATTGACCCTCGCGCATTACCGCAGCATCACCGTCCTTTGTCAGTGTAAAGCCAAGTCCCTTTGCCTTATTGAAGACCATAATACCTGTGTAAGCATTACCAGCAAATGCCCACTGATATTCATCAGTTGCCTTCTGCAAGAGAGTAGCTGTCTTGGGATAGTAAGGTTCTTCTTCTGTTACGAATACGTTATAGTCTGAACGGATAGTCATATTGTACCACTTAGCATCTTCTATAGTAGAAAGCTGGAAAGGACCATCCCATGTTGCTGTAAACTCGACAGAAGTTTGTTCTTCTGCAATTGTTACGTCTGCCTCAGTGTACTTGGTAAATGGTCGCTGATATACAACAGGTAAAGTGGTTATCTTAGCGCCCTGACGTGTTGGAACTGCCTCGGACTTGAAGATTTCGTTGCCTGCCTCATCCTTTACAATGTATGTAACAAAGTAAGAAGGGTGGAAGAAATCGTTCAGAGCTGCAAGTGCTTCTGCAGGATCGAAGTCAGCATTGGCAATCATATAATACTGGTTACCAGCGTCAGCAGTTACCCAGGTATTAATAACATATCCGTAAGGATCGTTACCATTGATGTTAAGACCATGTTGAGTATTTTCGTCAATCTGGAAGCAGTACAGGAACAATGGATCAGCCTTGGGAGTCATGCGGATAGCATCGTAAACACCATTAACAGGCATATCAGACAATGATCCGTTGTTGGTAACAAACTTCTTATCTGTAACACTGTAGAGATAATAAAGGTCTTCGTAGCTAATAACTGCAAAGTCTGAAGGTTCTGCATTCTTAAGACTGTTATGATAGTTAGTAGCCAGGTAATCGTTCTTTGTCAAGAATAAACCTCGCTCACAACCGATTGTGTATGCCTTCTGATTAGACAAGTCTTCAAGGGAGTGAACAACTCCATTCTTCATAGTACGGGTAATAGTGATTTCACTATCTGTATCACCGACGGTTCCCTCAACGGAATATTCATAAAGGAAATTAGATACCATAGAAGCAGGAACATTAACATTGCTGTTTGCCTCTTGCTTTACTGTTGTCTTGCTGACCTCTGTATTATTAGAATCAACAAGTCTGTAGGTTACGTTAACTGGGGTCAGGGGGCCATCCAGTTCCCAAACATAAGCAGGGTCATAAGAATAGCTTGGAGTGACAGCTTCAGCTACAGTGTATGTCCAGAATGTTCTACCGGCATCACCCCAACTGCTAGTGGCAGGCTGAGTGTTACATGAACGGATAGCATATTTGCCATCTTCGTTCAGGAAGAATACCTGTCTTTCCCAATCGCCACGGTCATTTGTTGAATGAGCGAAATTGCCAGGATTCAGATTAGCAACATTATTGGCCAGAGGAGGATTGGTAAATCTCTCTGATCCTGTATCAATCCTGATACCTACTGATTTAAATGCACCTCCTGAACTTTCTGTCAGCGTAAAGAATCCTGCATTGTCTTTTACGCTTGTAAGTCCTCCTGTTAATGTAACGTAGTACGAAGTGCCACGTACATTTGTCATGATGCGATAAACGCCACCATCGTAAATGGCTCCCAACGCAGCTTCATACTCGGCATCAGTCTGAGCATTAACACCAGGCGTAGCCATCATTGCTGCAAATAATAGCAGCAAGAAAGAGTTTAACTTTCTCATAATAATGATTTAATTTGGGTTAGTAATAGTTTTTTATAGTATAACTGTTTTTGGTTATTTTTTGCAAAAATACACCTTATTTATTTATATACAAATAAAATGCAAAAAAAAGTTATAAAAAACATCATTTTATCTCTTTTCGCCCGTTCTTTATAACGATACCATGAAACGATCTGTCTGCTTTTTGTCCTGAAATGGTGTAAGGCTGGTCAAAATGGCATTGCGTGACGTTTCGGATAGAGCGGATAGGCGTTGTCGTGTCTATCGGAAGTATAGAATTTTTGCGGTCACAAGGCAACCAGCACGTGAACGGATCTATTGTCCGAGTCGAAGAGGCGCGATAGAAACTCGATCCCGAGGCAGGCAGGTAATAGCCTTGGCCGGTCTTTATCTCCTTGGAGGCATAGGTGCCGGCAAGAAGGTTACCATCGACAGAGACAGTACGCCCGATAAGCTCTTGTGCTGCAGGCGTTAGTGTGAAGGGTGCCTTGCTTTCTGGTCCTTGCAAGATAACCGCTGCACCGTAGGGTAACACATCCCCACCCTCGGCTACGGGGTATAGCATGACGGAAGATGTAGAAACCTCACGGGCGATATAGGCAGTATATCCCTCGGGTACCACTGTTGCAAAAGGAACACATATGGCAATAAGTCCTTTATTGTTCGTGGTAAAAGAGAGGGAGCGCTGATGCATAGCCTCTGATAGTATCAATGCGTCGTTATCAGATATAGACCTTCCATATATGCGGACAAGTGCAATCTTACCATTGAATGGGTAAGAGCCTGTTGTGGTAGCTGATGAATATGTACCATTGGCGTCTCCGCCTATAGCTAACCATTCAGCTGGTGCCCAGTCAAAGTGTGAAGCCTCCTTGTTGCAGACAACATGACTTGAGGCAAGTTTGCCGTCTATATAAAAACGGGAGAAGTTCTTCTTACGGTCATAAACAATGAGGTAATGGGTGTACTCTTCTGTAAGTGTGCCGGTTTTTGTCTTATTCCAGAGTTTCTTGGTAACAGTTCCTGTACTATTGTATCCTACTGTTGCATTACAATATCCAACTTCCCCATTCGTCATCATCTGTAGGGCTGCTCCGTAATTATTTGGGAAGCCAATAGGTCGCATTTGAATCTTCGGCTTAGCGCTTTCTGATTCGCAATATATCTCAACCGTATAGGCATCGCTTATTAGATTCATTGCTGCTGGGTTATTACCTAATTGATACTTGAAGAAATTATTCTTATCTCCTTGAAATATAGCTTCATGCGATTGTATTTCCTCATTCCATTGAACAGGCACGTTACCTACCATTTCCACTGGATTATTGCGGAAGTTCAGCGCATGATTAATAGCACCTTTATCTGTGAAATTGCAGTCCAGAACCAAATCATCAGATAATGTCGGAACCGGTTCAGTAAACTGTTTGACATAAGGTGTATAAAGTGCTTTGGCCGCTTTTTGCGATAGTGCGCCATTATATATGCGGGCAAAGACAAAAGTTGAGGCTGAACTGTTCTCGCAACTGGTAATACTGCTGTTTGAAGAACAATCACCACCAAGGCAAATCCACATGCCACGTTTACCAGTTGTTGAACCACGCTTTGGCATTAGTAAATCTGTACCACAACGTGTACTGGTGTGTACTAAAGTCCCGTTAATAAAATAGCGCATGATATGACTGGTTCTGTCCATAGTCAACACTACATGGTAGAACTTTCCTGGAATCATTATGGAATCACCGGTGAAATCCTTAGCACTGCTCTGATATTTTGTTGTGTGGGTATATGTGAATGTATTTGCATAGCGAGAGTTGTGGAAAGACCATCCACCCTCCTGATCTGTGCTGAAGTAACAAGTACGGTCGCAAGTTCCTTGAACATCAGACAATGATTCCAAACGTACCAGTACTTCCCATGTCACATTACTATTCAGGGCATCTGTCAGTTCTGTTTCGCTGTCGTAGTTTACATAGAAATAATCCGAGGCAACGGAACGTGAACAACCCAACCATGTGTCATGTTCTGCATCGTATAACGTTGTAGCTTTTCCGTGCAAATCAACCTTAGTATCATATGTCCCGTTATTTACAATACCATCAGCATTGAAAGAAAGGTCAAGAATACGTTCTGCCTCTTCGACCTCATTGGTACGATGAAGGTCGGCAGTTATAACACCTTCTTTTATCAAACCTTTACGGATATGTTCGGCAAGTAATGTACAGCCTGCAGGACGAGGATGTAACTGGTCGATGGTGTATCTGCCCCAGTCAGAACTCCAGGCCACTCCTGTACAGTCAATATAGTAACACCCAAAGTCGTGAGCAATTTTTTTAATGCTGGCATTACCCTGTGCCATACTCCATCCTTGGGTATTATTGTCAGAAAAACTCTGTCCACGGGGGAAGATACTCAGGCACACAATCTTGGCCTTAGGATATTTTTGTTGCAGACGGAAGAGCATCAGAGCATATCCGCCTCTGAAGGTAACAGAGTCCTTATACACAGGCCCTGTGCTGTAATTGCCCAGTTTACAACGTGCCCAGCCCCAGTCGTTGGTGCCGCCGGCAATGAGAATAACATCTGGAGCACCATATCTGCCAATCGAGGTAACACGATGTGTACTCAGGAATGGTGAAACAGCCTCTCCGTTATCTGAACTGACGCGAGAACCGCTCCATGAGGAATTAACAAGAAATGTCATTCCTGATGTTCTGCTCAATTGCATCCAATAGGTATCGCCCAACTGCATACCGGCTTCCAATTCTCTGTCTGCAGTGTAGTAAACAGCATAGCCTGATGGCAGGAAGTCGTGGTACGTACTAATTGAGTTTCCATAGACAGCAAAGGTGACTGTATCCTTTGACTGCTCCTGCGCCATTACAGGTAAGGAAAGAAGAAACAGTAAACCCCACCCCAGCCTTTTCAGACCGAGGAAGGAGTTATGTATATTCTTGATGTGTTTCATAGATTAATTTTCAATTCTCAACTCTCAACTCTCTCCCCTCTCCTCGGAGAGGGGTCGGGGGTGAGGCTCTCAATTCTCAATTTGTATAACGCTTGGTATCTTTTCAAAGATAGCTTTCCATTTTGCTGCATCAAATTTAGGACGACGATCGTAATAATAAACTCCGTTCTTTTCCTGTTCCACATCAGTAATCTGTGTATAGCAGAAACCTACTACGTTCTTGCAGGCTTTTATGGCATCTACTTCTTTCTCCAGAATCTGGAAGAACTCGTCTTCTGTTTCTATCTGTGCGCCATATCCCCATGAGTTGCTTCGCTGGTCTTTAGGAATCCAACCTAACCCGCCAAACTCGTCAATCATATAAGGCTGACCTTCCCAGTCGGCCAGGAAACTCTTTCCATTCATATTACGGTAATGAGGAGCGCCATTTTTAAATGTGTGATTCTCCACCAGTTTGTTGTACTCGCGGCTGTAGTCGTGCACAGTCCAGATGTCAGTTTTTACATGACCATCACCACTGGCATCATTAACAGGACGAGTGGGGTCAATAGCTTTTGTAAGATTATAAAGATCTTGGACAAAACGGACATAAGTACCAGCCTGGGCTCCCCAGGTTTCATTCAGCGGTGTCCAAGTGACAATACAAGGATGGTTGCGGTCACGGACAACTAATTCAGTCCATTCACGCAAGAAATTACCTGTTGCTTCCTGATTGTTAACATTGGTACCCCATGAAGCCTGCTCGCCCCAACAGATGTAACCCAACTTATCTGCCCAATAGTAGTAACGCTCCTCGAATGCTTTCTGATGAAGACGGGCACCATTGAATCCTACAGCCTTGCTCATCTCAATATCATGTCTGAGGGCTTCATCGGTTGGAGCTGTCCAGATACCTTCAGGATAAAATCCCTGATCAAGTACCAAACGCTGGAAGTAAGGTTGGTTGTTTAGATAGAAATAGCCATTAGCGCAATGAATTTTACGCATGCCAGCATAAGAACTAACTTCGTCTATCACTTTACCAGATGCATCCTTAACAGTGTATTTTACATCATAGAGATTGGGGGTTTCAGGACTCCATAACTTAGGATTCTTGATGGGAAGCACAAAATTTGCACCATTTACGGCATTAGCGGTCTTGGTAGAAACGACTTTCTTTCCGTCATAAACCTGTATAGTAAGGGTATTCCCATTTGCTTCGCCATAGAATTCTGGACGAACAACAAGCTGCTGCTGCTCGATATCAGGGATTGCGAAAACATTTTTTAGGCCTTGCGGACTTACGGGTTCCATCCATACAGTCTGCCAAATTCCTGTTGTACGAGTATAGTCACAACCACCGGAGAAATAGTTCCAGCACTGCTTGCCTCCAGGCTGCATGCCAGACCGCAGGTTATCTTCAACTCGAACTACAAGGTTGGCACTCTTGCCGGCAGGAACATATTTGGTAATATTCATGTCGAAGCTGCTGCCAGTACCGAAGTGCTGCATCACCTCCTTACCGTCAATATAGATGGTGGCTTCGTAATCAACAGCGCCAAAGTGCAAAAGAACCTGCTTTCCTTCCCAATCCGATGGTACAGTAATTGTACGCTGGTACCACATACAGTTAATGAAGTCTGTATATTCTACGCCACTGAGCTTACTTTCTGGGCAGAAGGGAACCAGGATTTTCCCATCGAACCCCTTACTGTTCTTAAAGTCTCGATTATTACCAGACTTACCAAAATCGAAGGTATAGGTCCATGTACCATTCAAGTTTAGCCACTGTGCGCGCTCAAACTGAGGACGCGGATACTCTGCACGAGGTGTTTCAGCCTTTATGCTTGTAAAACCCAAAAGGCTCAATGCAATTAAAAGAAAATACTTTTTCATAATATTGTTGTTTATGTTTAATCTTTAAAACATTTCTCCAAAGAGATCACCCTGTACTGGTTTAGACATTTCTGCAGATGTTTCCTTCTTGTACATCTTTTGCATTTCATTAATTGTCTTTCTAATCCTGTTGCGGAGCACAACCGGTCCCAGTACTTCTATGTCAATACCATACGACAAGACAATACGGTCGATATCGTTGCTCATAGGAACCTTCACCTGTATAGTGACATTACCTTCTTGCGTGTTGAATTCCTCGGTTATACGCACATTGATTGAGGTAATGGGGCCATCGGCAAGAACAGCAATGGCACATGTATTCTCTTGGTCTCGGGCAACATCCAGACCAAGGGAAGTACGTAACAACGGATTTTTCCACTCTAAATTGACATATCTAAGAATACGCTTGTGACCACGACGGAAACTAGGCATAAGCCGGGCACCTTTTTTCTTGAAGAAGGCGACATCGTTCTGCAGCATACGTTTGCTGCAACTCCAATTGCGGTTAACTTCTTTCAGTCTTTTGTTAATGTGATAGATCAAGCTACGGGTATTGCCCGTTTCATTGGTTGAGGTGCGTTCACCCATAAAGAATTCCAATACAGGATCACGTAATGCCTCGTCTAGGAACTGCCAACGCAGTCTTTGTAAATCATTCTGTATCATAGTCGTATTAATTCAAATATCGCATTAATTCTTTTCTCCTCTATCTTTAGTGTAATTGCCTAATCTGTAACTTCGGGCAATAGCCTGAATATCCATCCTCCGCTACCTACTATCGAAGAATGGCCCCCCTCATTATCGGCATATCCTTTCGGATATAGCACACGGGCCTGAACACCCACAGGAAGCTGTATCTCCCACGAGATTATTCCGTTTTCATCTTTGCTCCACTCACTACAAATAGTTCCATATGGACATTCATGAGAGAACGATTCTTGATAGTTCACTATGGGAGAGGGAATAGTAATATCTACCCTATTATAAGCTATGCTGGAAGGTGTTTGGCGTATGACCCCACCGCACCATTTCGGTTCTTCTGTATAAAGCCAATAAGGTTCATAGGTGGTGGAGTCGCTATGAAGACGACGATATTCAAGCACGTCAGCCTGTAAGTTCAACTTCTGAGCCATTTCGGTCATCATGTTTATAAGTTGCGAGCTTATAGTGCTGTCTTTGCGACATTGAAACATTGTCCAACGCTTTACCATATTATAATAATCATATAAGGATTTTACGTCGCCCTCTTCCTTATATAGGCTATAGAGTACAGCTGCTGTTCGATCTAATGGGATAGCCAGGGAATCATCAGGAACAGGAAGAAGGCCAGGGAATCATCAGGAACAGGAAGAAGAAGTTCCCCGTTGTCTGTCTGATTCATTTGTAATGAATGCAGCCAACGCAGGTAATAAAAATAATCATGTCTCACATCGTTTTTGGAAACAGGATCGCCATTCCATTCAGAACCTTTTTGTCCAGTCTGTATTCTTTGGATGGGACTTTTAAGATACTCGTCGTTGCTGAGCCATACCTCAAGTTGCCAGTATACCGTACTTTGATACGGAAAGCGTCTGCCTTGATAAAAGATTTGTATCATGTCGGTACTCTCACATCGTTCGCTATCCCACATTAAGGCAGGTCCGCCTTGTAAACCCTCTGAAGTGCTGGCGACTTTAATCCGATAGGCTAACTGACGGATGTCATTTTCTTCACTTTCAATCTGCCAACTGAATTGTCCCATACGCACAATGCCCTTAGGTTCCAGCATACGGTTCACTCTAAGGTTTTTAAGCCCAGAAGCATGACAAGTGGCAATTCCAAGCATACATACAAACAGAATCCGAAGAAGGCTCTTCATCAAAGGATAATACTAATAACGGCACAAAGATAGCAATTTATTTCCAAATGCAAATTCTTTCACAAAAAAAAAAGAAAAAGACGAAAACTTTTGTCATCTCGGAGAAATGATATACCTTTGTGAAAGAAATCTGGTTATCTTCAACGTTTATTGTTCTGTGTATTACATGGTAGAAAAAAATATTATAGATCATTTGCAGGAACATGGAGTAAAACCAACATCTGTACGTATTCTGGTGTGGAAAGAATGCGATAAATTCCATAAGGCATTTACGCTGCAAGATATGGAAGAACGCATGCCTCAGATGGACCGCTCCAGCATCTTTCGCGCCCTCAGGCTTTTTACTGCACATCATCTTCTACACGAGATAGATGATGGAACTGGTTTTCAAAAATATTGTGTTTGCCGATGCAAGAATGAGAAACATCTAAATCACATACATTTTTCCTGTAGAAAGTGTGGTCGCACCTTTTGTCTGGAAGATTACGCTATACCTATTATTTCTTTACCCGAAGGATACGTGATGGAAGATGTAGAATATGTAGTAAAAGGAATCTGTCCTAACTGCAAGTAATTTTTTTAATGCCATTTAACAGATATCAAAACGTTTCTGAATCGCCTAAAACCAAGTTTTTCTAGATTTCTCCTTTTTTTTTTATACAAATGTTGTGTTGTATTATTAATATTTGTACCTTTGCGGTGTTTACAAACTTAAACTCATAAATTATATGAAAGATTTACTCAACCAGATTGCTGCCGCTTATGGCGCTTTCGCAAAGGATGCTGCTGCTCAGGCAGAGAATGGTAACAAGGCTGCAGGTACACGTGCACGTAAGGTTTCTCTGGAAATCGAGAAGGCAATGAAGGCATTCCGTAAGGCTAGCCTTGCTGCTGCTAAGTAATTTGGCAAAAGCTCAAAAACAAAGGGACAGTGTTTAACACCGTCCCTTTATTTTTTATTATTGTTTTGTTTTTGAAATCTAATTTTCTTTATAATGCTTTGATGCATTCAATCATCTTCTCCTTATCGCCAGCGAAATAATCAGCTAATGCATACTTCATAGCAAGGGCAGCATAGTCACTACGTGAAATTTTAGATTTAATAAAGATAATTACACCATTCTTTGAAGATGTTGCGTATTTCTTTGCGACAAGAATCTTTAAGAATGTAGCCAAGGTAGTGTAGGCCATACTTGAACCTTCAGCTTCAAAGAGTTCCAAAATATCGCGGACTTTTGATTGTTTGTTACCAGACTCTTCAAGGGTCCATAATTTCAGCATAATTTCATGCTCCTTGGGAGTCAACAACTTCCTTTTCTCAGATTTTTTCTTTTTCTCAGATTTTTTCTTATTAGCCATAGTTATTCCTCTTTTTCAGTTCTACTGATCTGTTATTCTGCACTGCAAAAATACTTAAAATTAAATGTTTATCCAAATAGCATATCTAAAAGTCGGTCCTATTTAACATATTTTAATCAAACCAGCCCAAATCATTGATTATTCATCAGTTTTACGTAATGTTTCCATTCGAAAAGCACAAGGCCAGGCAACGAGCCAATCATTGAATCTGTTCTTTTGGGCTATTGGGGGAAGTCCTTCGCCTTGAACACGAGAGAACCAGGTTGAACCGAAGAAAGCATCATTCTGTGAACCTATGGGCCGGATATGTCCATTTATCTTAAGTGTGCCGTCTCCAACCAATTGGCAGCAGTTTCGCCAGATGGCTTCTGCTTTCTCCTTCCATTGCAAATCATCTGTAAGTTTTGCAAGTTCTCGCCAATCGTTTACCCATCTGCATGCAAAAGTATCAAAGTAATGGCGTTGCGTACTTACACTGGTTGCTCCTAAAGTTTTGTAGTTATATTGTTGGAAAACATCTCCTTCCTCATAGTTGATATTATAATGCCAAAGCCACGTACTTAGGTAATAAGAAACATCAACAGCATCATTCAGGTAAGCGTCGTCCTTAGTTATTCTGTATAGGCCAATCGCTGAGGTAAGTAAGGGGTATGCCGATTCTCTGTCTATGCAACGCGTATCTAAAGTACCATCTGTACAAAAACCATTCTTCTTAAAACCGCTAATATAATATATGTACGCGCGTTGGGCACTCTCAAGATACTTCTTATCGTTGTAGAAGTCGTATGCCTTCAGCATGGCAGGAATAAGATAGGCACCTACTCCACCCTCACGCTCTATGCACTGGCCTTCAATTGTCCAGCCTCTACCATAACAGCCGTTTGGTTGCTGATCTGCCAACATAAAATTACAGATTCCCCATGCAGCGCCCAAATAAGCCGTTCGGACAAGGCGTAATTGTTTTACTAATCGGTCAGCCTCAAAGAATTGTAAAGCTGCTGTGCCAAGATTGCAGGCATCCATAATACATTTGCTCTTATTAATAACAGCATCATATTGTGTAATGAACAAGCCGTTAGGCAACTGACAGTTATCTGCCCAGGTATCCAGAGTGGCAAGACCCTGGTCAATGTCCATGTGGTCCCCTGTTTTATTAAAATCGTGGAGAATACTCACAGCCAGGCTGATATTCTGTCCCATCCATCCTGCCTCAAAACAGTTACGGGTTACTTGTTGCCATTCTCCTTTCTCGTTCAGGTTAAGGCCAAGGAGGTAACCCATATAATCGTCATTCTCAATCCATAGCGAATGATGGCAAAACTCTACACTTTGCTTCCAGAGTTTTTCTTCGTCTGGTGCTGGCAGTTTCTCAGGTTCAGCCATCAGCCAGGCCATATCCAGCATGTGACGATAGGCGTTGTGGTTAGTCTCCTTCCTAGCTACTATTAGGTACATGCTAAGTTTACGTTCTTCACCCTTCTTCATGTTGTATGTACGCTGCCACCCAGGTGCATATTTGTCTTGAGCACAATAAGAGACGGGCATCTCCTCTTCTGGCCACAACAATTGGTGGGTGATGATATTGGGCTCTGGTTGAATGCCACAAGAATAGTCGTCTTCGGCCTTCTCAGGAACATTGCCAAAGGTGGCAATAGCAAATTCTTCGCCCTCACTGTAGACAGCACCGGGAATAGGTGTACGCTTATAAGAAAAAGTATACCATTGTCTGTCGCGTTTTTCCCCTTTAGGTTCCAAGCCTTTACTTAATTGGTTGCCGTTATACGAAACCGCTGGAATCATCCACCATTCTGGTTTCGAAACATGTTCAAAGCTAGCTGTAAGACGAACATTTGGCACATCGCGTTTAGCTGTAAATGTCCAGGTTATTTCCCAGGTGTTTTCACTCACCAGTTCTTTCTCACACTTCATCTTCACATCCAGTGGAGCCGTGGCGTTAACAGTACCTATAAGTTTGTTGTCACCAGAGAGCAACCATTCGTCTTTCCAATGGATATTTTCCAGGAAAGCCACTTGAGCAAGTCCATCTACCTGCCATGCGGCAATTAGAAGTACAAATACAAATTTAATATTGTGCATGATTTATTCTTTATCTTCTTTCTCTGCTTTTTCTTTAGCCTTTTGCTCAGCTACGGCTTTTGCACGTTGGTCTCTAACACTATACTTCTTCTTAGAGTCCTTCTCTTGTTGCTTAAGTTCTTTTTGTTTGGCTTTATCTGCTGCTGCCTGTTCGGGAGTCACTTTTGGTTTCTCCTCTTTCTTGGCTTTTTCAATCACCTCCTTTTTAGGAACGTCAGTTTTAGCCTTTTCGCTCTTAGGCATTTCTGCTTTAACCTTTTCGGTTTTAGGAGATTCGTCTTTAACTTTTTCAGTTTTGGGCGCTGCGTCCCTGGCCTTCTCTGGCGCTTTGACTGGCTCTTTGACCTTCTCTGACTCCTCTTTTATTCCTGTTTCCGATTCATTCGCTTTAGCTTCAGCCTTAGCCTTCATAGCTTCCTCCTTTGCAAGCTTAGCTTTCAGTTTATCTTCAGCTTCTTTCTCTTTTCTGCGCTGTTTTTGCTGTCGGGCGGATGCACGGAGCTCTGCTCTCTCACGTGCGCCACCAGTCTTGCTCATAATCTTGGCTTTCTCAGCCTTTTGCTTAGCTTCGGTCTTTGCTGCCTGAGCTTTCTGCTTCTGTTCGGCTTCTACCTTGGAACGTTCTTCTTTGCTCAAGTTGGCCTGAGGTTCTTCGACTTCCTGATGCTTAAGTTCAGCAGGAACGTATGGTTTGGGCTGATAGAACTTACCGCTTTTCAGGGCTTCCTTCACTCGCTGACGGTCTTTAATGGCTTGAGCACGGGATTTCTCCAAGTCACGCTGTAGAGTACGCATTTCTTTATCGACAGCTTTCTGGGCATCCCTGGCTTCTTTCTGCCTTACTTTGGTATCGGCAATTCGTTCTTTCAGATACTTCTGAATGCTATCGGCGTTATAAATGTTCACCTTCTGCTGTGCATAAGTTGCAATAGTGCCGACGTGCAGACAAATCAACAATAAAAGTCTTACTATTTTCATTATCCGTATTGAATATATTATTTTGTATGCAAAGGTACGAATATGCAAGCGGAATACAAAAGAAACAGTAAAATTTATTGTCATATTATGGTTTAATTTAAAAAAGAATATTGTACCTTTGCAAAGATTAAACTAATTTCTGAAGATAAATTTGGAAAAATATCCTTAAACTATATGAAAAGATTATCTATTCTTCTTTTTGCCTGCCTTACCCTTTTGATGGGTCAGGCACAACTTAAGAAGCCTTTACCCTCCCTTCATGTTGATGGCCGTTGGCTGGTAGATACCCACGGCAACCATGTGGTGCTGCATGGCGTAATGGACACACCTAGCATGTATTTCAACAATTATCGTTGGGGTTCGCCATGGGGCAGTAACGCTGTAGCATACGATACTAACGGCGCTTCCAAGTGTCGGGCATATTTCAAGAAACTATTTATTGGCTTGGAAAAAGCCCATTGTGATGTGTTCCGTCTTCACATGGACCCCGCGTGGACCAACGACCCTTCTGATTCTTACACCTATCCTGGTGCCAAGGATCAGGCTGACGGAGTCGGAGGCGAAGCCGATATCAAGAAGTTCAATCCTACCCGTCTTAGGAATTTCCTGAAAACCCTTTACTTCCCTCTGGCAAAGGATGCCATCAATCACGGTATGTATGTTGTGGTACGCCCACCTGGAGTATGTCCTGGTAACTTGAAGGTTGGCGATTACTATAACAACTATTTAATGACCGTATGGGATATCTTCACACAGAATGACTCTATCAAGAAGTATGCAGGTCAGATAAGCATAGAGTTGGCCAACGAGCCTGTTTCCCTAAAGAATGCTGAAGGTAAGGACGACCCTGCTGCCTTGCACGATTACTTCCAACCCGTCGTCAACAAGATTCGTGAAAATGGCTTTACAGGCATCATTTGGGCACCCGGTACTGGATGGCAGGCCAACTACACCAGCTATGCTACATACCCCATAGAAGGTTCGGATATCGGTTACGCCGTACACGACTATACCGGCTGGTACGGTTGCAGCGACTCGCATCCCGATCCGCAGAGCAAAATCAACCAGTTCCACAAGCAGGTGCCAGTAGTGGATTTTGCACCTATCATCATTACGGAGGTTGACTGGAGTCCAACAAATCCCGATAAGGAAGGTCATTATAACGAACACGGAGACTGGGTTCAACCCAATTATGGTACATGGTCAACAGGTTCTACTTCAAAATGGGGAAAGGCTTACAAGGCCTGTCTCGACTATTACGGAAACATCTCCATGACCCTTTCCGGCACACATTGCCTCTTGGATGTAGACCAACTGATAGCTGATGGAACAGTTACTCCAGCTTTTGGAGGACTGGAGGAAGCCTGTGGTAAGGCCTGTTTTGACTGGTATGCAGAATACTATAATGTGGATTATGCACATCCCGACTACAAGAACGCTCCAATAAGCGACCTGGGCAATGGCAAGTTCAAGAACCCTGTTTTGATGTCCGATTTTCCAGATCCTGATGTGATTCGCGTGGGCGATACTTTCTATATGGTATCTACGACCATGCATCACTTCCCGGGGGCTACCATCCTTAAGTCAAAGGACCTGGTGAATTGGGAATATTGTGCCCAGCCTTTGGCACAGTTGTCTACCACAGACCGATATAACCTGCTGAATGACAAGAATGCTTATGCTGCCGGAATGTGGGCTTGCTCCATGGCTTATCACGATGGTACGTTCTATATTCTGATAAACGGCAATGATGCAGGCGGCTTCGTTCTATCTACTACGAATCCCGAGGGTACTTGGGATATGAAGAAACTCTCACGCATCTATTACGATCCTGGTATGCTTTTCGATAATGGCAAGGTTTATGTGGCCTGTGGTATTAACGATATCAAGATTTGCGAGTTGGATGAGAAGTTCAACTTCAAGCAGGAACGTTCCGTTGTTAAACGCGAAGGAACAGGGCTTGAGGGGTGCCACCTCTACAAGATCGGCGAATATTATTATATCTATGCCACATACGGCGGATGGCCCAGCGGTCAGGTTGCCTTCCGATCTAAGAATATCTTCGGACCCTACGAGGAGAAGGTGCTGGTGGAGAAAGTTATTGACAACAAGCCCAACACCATCCATCAGGGTGCACTCATAGAGACACCAACAGGCGAGTGGTGGACCATCATGCAGCAGGATTTGGGCTGCCTGGGACGCTTCCCCAACCTGCAGCCTGTTAAGTGGACAGACGACTGGCCCATCGTGGGCAACAATGGAGTACCTTACGAGACAACCACAAAGCCTAAAACAGGAGCAGCAACCAAGCGTCAGCCGTTGCCCACAAACGATAACTTCCGTAATTACCCGCTGGGTATGCAGTGGCAGTGGAACCACAACCCTGATGACGGAGCATGGTCGCTGTTCGAGCGTCCGGGCTGGCTGCGTCTGAGAACCTCCACAACCGTATCGCGCCTGACACAGGCTCGCAACATGCTGACACAGCGAATCTTTGCCTACGAGAAGTCGGCATCCATGGGCACCGTTCGTATGGATGTAAGCAACATGCAGGAGGGCGACCATGCCGGAATCTGCATATTCCAAGATCCGTACGCCATGCTGGAAGTACAGGTAAAGGACGGTAAGAAACAGCTGGTATGGCGACAGGATACACTGCGCATCCACAACGACTTTACACCTAAGGAAGAGGTGCAGGCAGTGGATATAGACAGTATTGTTTACCTTCGCGCAACTGTCTCGTATTCAACCAGTAAAACAAAGTTTTATTATTCTTTAGATAATGTAACATACAATCCCATTGGAGGTGAGACCACCCTGGGCTTCAGCCTGACAGTCTTCGTGGGTGCACGCTTCGGAATCTTCTGCTATGCCACAAGCGAGGACAGTGCCGGCTATGCCGACTTCGACTGGTTCTCGACAGAAAAGGATTACGACGAGGCATTCTACTTCCCCGAGTCCTTCGCAGGTTACAATCAGGAAATGCTGACGGCTGAGTCCATTGTTATGGAGAAGGATAGCTATGAGGTTATGATAGGCAACAGTACACCGTTTACCCTGAATGCTTCCTTCCTAGACGGTCATACCGAGGATGTGGCAGCTCAGGCACATTATACTACAAGTGCTGATAACATTGTCACAGCATCACGTGGTCGTCTGCGTGGCTTGAGCGAAGGTGAAGTGCTGGTAGATGTCTCCTATAAAGATCCTATGGGTCATGTGCTTACCACCAGTTTCACCGTTCGCTCCACCTATTTTCCCTTCGCTAAAGAATATATAACTACCAACTTCTTTGCAGAAGGGACCTATACCGAGAAGCTGCGTGCCTTCAAGCCTGGACAATACGGACAGATGGGATGGCAATATACTGACGGGGTTGACTGGAGTGCATACAAGTACCTTGTCATTAAGCTTAACCGTGAGCAGAAATGCAATGCTCACCTGAACATCTTCACAGAAAACAGCATCTGGAGCAATTGTTGCGAATCACCTGCTTTCGACAAACAGATGCAGATAGTGATTAATCTCCAGGAAGCAAAATACACCTCTGGCGATAAGACAGGTCAGCCCCTCGACCTCAAGAATATCCATATAGTCAGTTTCTGGGGGAACGGCAAGGGAAATGTTGTCTTAGATGACATGTATCTGACCAACAACGACGATTATTCACGCGACAACCCCAACGCCATCTTTGTCGAGGACGCTACTCCCTCAATGGTCAATGTGTATGGTATAAACGGAATCTGCCTGCGTCAGCAAGTACCTTCTAACCAAGCACTTCAAGGCCTTCCTTCTGGCATCTATATCGTTAATGGTAAAAAGAAAGTTGTTAGGTAAAAAAATACTAAACTTAATTATGATAAGTGATATTGTATTTTTGGGTTTTGGCCTTGACGCATGGATTACTATCGTCACTGTGCTAGGTATGTTCACTGTTTTGCTGACGACTAAGTGGCGTAGCGATGTAGTGTTTCTCGGAGCTATCGGTGTGCTCTACGTTACGGGAGTATTGGATGCCAAGGATGCTTTCTCGGGTTTCAGCAGTACGTCTGTTGTTACCGTCGGCGTGCTGTTTGTGGTTGTCGCAGGACTGACCCATACCGGTGTACTACATTGGATTGTGAAGCATCTGCTAGGTACCCCCAAAAGCTACGGAAGGGCGGTAACCCGACTGATGTTGCCAGTAGCTGTGCTTAGTTCGTTTCTTAGTAATACAACGGTTGTGGCACTCTTTGTAAATGTTGTCAAGATGTGGTCCAAGAAACTCGGCGTGTCGCCTTCGAAACTGCTCATCCCTCTTAGTTATGCTTCTGGTATGGGCGGTATCTGTACGCTTATCGGTACACCTCCAAATCTGATAATCAGTGGCCTCTACGAAGAGAAGACCGGTGTTGCCATGAACGTGCTGGCAACCACCATTCCCGGACTTTTCTGTCTGGCCGTAGGTATACTCTCGGTCATCGCCTTACGTCGTTTACTACCTGATCGTAAGGCCCCTGAAAGTGCTTTTGAGTCAACGGGCGACTATACGGTAGAACTTCGAGTGCCATCCGATAATCCCTATATTGGTAAGACGTTAGGCGAGGCTGGACTCTACAATGTCAACGGAGGTAGCCTGATAAAGCTTTATCACTTCGATGATGTTCCAGCGCCTATCACTGAGGATGAACCAATCATGGGTGGCGACTATATGGTATATGCCGGACAGATTGACGAAATCATTGAGATAGCATTGAGCCATAATTTAGTGAGTGCCAATCACCATATCTTTACGATGAGCGAAATAGACAATAATTCTAAATTACGAACGGCATACGTCAACTTCGGCAGTAAACTGATAGGAACAACAATTGGTAATAGCTCGTTTGAGAAAGATAACAATGTTATGCTTGCGGCTGTTTCACGACTTGGAGAACGTATTCAAGAGGCACCTCGAAAAGTAAAGTTACAAGCTGGCGATACCTTATTGCTGATATGTCCGAAGAATTTCAGTCCAGACACGACATCACTAAAGAGTGACCTCTGTTTCTTTGACTCCGACAACGTGCCCAATATTGGAAGTGGCACAATTGTATCAATGATTATCATGATATCAATGGTAGTCATTTCAGCCCTCGGCATCATGCCGCTACTGCAATGTGCCTTCTTAGCCGCTGCGGCAATGCTAGTATTTCGCTGCTGTAACATGGAACAGGCTATGCGTGCCATCAACTGGGATATACTGATGGTCTTCGCCGGTAGTGCTGTTTTAGGGCTCGCCATACAGAAGACGGGAATTGCAGAGTGGCTAGCCAATGGTATCCTTCATGTCTGTGGTACCAATCCACTCATTGTGATGACCGCCGTTTGCCTTGTTGGCACCTTCGTTACAGAGTTTATCTCGAATACAGCAGCTGGTGCCATGTTCTTCCCCATTATGTACGAGGCAGCCGTTAAGTTGGGCTACGAACCCTTCCCATTCCTCGTTGCTTTGATGATCAGTGTCAGCAGTAGTTTTGCCACACCTATTGGATCGCCTACGCACATGCTGGTATATGGTCCTGGCGGATACCGTTTTAGCGACTTTTTGCGCATTGGTCTCATTATGAACATAATTATTTTGGCAGCCAACATATTTATTGTGAATATTGTATACCCTCTTACTTCATTGTGATTGAAAACTGATCTGGAATTGGTTAATATCTGTGTGCTGAATGCGGGGTACGCTCAGGTGAGTCAGCATTGGGAAGGAAAAGGTCTCTCCTCCCCTTTCGCCCGTCTGTACTATGTGAAGGAGGGCGAAGGAACTATCTGCACTCCCGAGACAAAACTGACAATGAAGCCCGGAAACATGTATCTGGTACCCAGTTTTATGCCTCACAGTATGATGTGCCAGAGTGGACTCGGGTTCTATTATCTGTTTGTCTATGAGCGGTATGGAACACAGTCGGATATCTTTGATCTGTATTCCTTCCCCTACGAGGTGGAGGCTAACCAAGCCATCGATCTGCTTTTCGAGAACTACTGCAACTATTATCCGGAACTGACACTGCCCTATGCCAGCGCCGAGGATTTCTATGCCCATCCATCATATCGCGAATACGCCATCCGATATGCCCAGATGGACCGAGCGCAGAAAATGCAGCTGCAGGGCTTTGTATGGATAGTAGCCTCGTTCTTTATGGCAAAGGCACAGAAGATTGAGGAGATGGACGAACGGTTGCTGAAGGTAATCGACTATGTAAGGGAAAACGTCGGAAAGGTGATAGAGACAGAAACGCTGGCCAATATGGTCTGCCTCACGAAATCGCATCTCGAAAGACTGTTCCGCGAGAAACTGGGCACTTCACCCCTGCAGTACATCCTGCGCACGAAAATCCAGTGTGCCCAGCGGTTACTTATGACCACAAACTATAGCATTCATGTAATTGCACATGAAGTGGGTTTCGATGACCCGTCGTATTTCATCCGTGTTTTCCGACAGAAAATCGGTTTCACACCTCAGGATTACCGTGTTAATCTGAAATAGCACTTTTTACCCCTGATATAGGATAAAACACGCAGAAATCATAAAATTCAATACAATATATAGGATTTTCCTTTGTCTATTGCAAAGAAATGGTTTACCTTTGCAACGTTTTCTACGGATATATCATATATATAAAATATACCAACATGATAAAGGAATTCCAGAACATAGCCATTATGACGAAGGAGCGTAACATCGCCTTCACTCAGTTGTTAGATTACATCAACCTCTTTTCTAAATATACTCCCCAGAACAAGGGCGACAAAACACTAATCTTCTCAGAAAACCGCGAAGGCTGGATCTATGCCTTCTTCTCCGTTTGGCAAAACAAAGGCGTAGCAGTTCCCGTGGATGCATCATCAACAGTTTCGGATGTTGTGTATATCCTGAAGGACTGCCAGCCCCAGTGCATCTGGACTTCTAAACAATGCCTCAACGTAACGGAGCAAGCTGTAAAGGAAGCCGGGCTACCCATACAGATTCTGTTGATAGACGACTACGAACAAGTTTCCTGTCCACAGAGGAAAGGTAAGCTATACATACAAGAGGACGGCATCTTTACGGCTGAGAACAAGGATATGGCCTTAATCATCTATACCTCAGGAACAACAGGTTCACCCAAGGGGGTGATGATATCTTATGCCAACCTGTATGCCAACTGCCGTAGTGTAACGGTGGACGTGCCTATCTTCGACAGCACACGCCGTACACTTATCCTGTTGCCCTTGCATCATGTGCTGCCTTTGGTAGGAACAGTTATCATGCCTATTCTGGCCGGCGGTGGCGTAGCCATCTGCCCCACTCTTTCAGGGCCCGACATTATGGATACACTGGTTAGGGGCAAGATAGCCATCTTTGTGGGTGTACCACGTCTGTGGACAACCATCTATCTGGGCATCAAGAAGAAGATTGATGCCAGTCCCGTTGCACGTGCGCTCTTCAAACTCTGCGAGGTAGTCAACAGCCCCAGCTTGTCGCGCTTCATCTTTAAGGCCGTGCATCAGAAGTTGGGCGGCAACCTCACCTATTGTGTCAGCGGCGGTGCATCATTGGACACCGAAGTAGGCAACGGCCTGCGTACCCTCGGTATAACCATGCTCGAGGGATACGGAATGACGGAAACTGCTCCTATCATTTCCTTCACTCGTCCGGGCGATGTTATTCCCGGATGTGTGGGTCTTCCTATGTCAACCGTTGATGTAAAGATCGTAAACGGCGAAATCTGCGTAAAGGGTCCCAACGTGATGCTGGGCTATTACAACCGCCCCGAAGAGACGGCGCAGGTGATAGACAAGGACGGATATGTTCATACGGGCGATTTAGGTTATCTGGACGAACTCGGGCGAATTCATATTACAGGACGTTCCAAGGAAATCATTGTTCTCTCCAACGGCAAGAACATTCAGCCAGCCGAGTTGGAGTTCAAGTTAGAAAAATACGACCAGTATGTGAAGGAGGTAGCCGTAATACAGGACGGAGATATGCTACGTGCCATTATCGTACCTCAGGAGGAATGGGCAGCCAACCTTTCGGATGCTGAGGTAGAAGAACAACTGAAGCGTCTGGTGATAGAACCCTACAATCTGACTGTTGTCAATTACAAGAAACTCATGAGTCTCTTCGTATACAGAGGCAGTCTGCCCAGAACAAAATTGGATAAACTGCAGCGCTTTAAGCTGAAAGACCTGATAAAGGATGCCGCTACGACTGAAGTACTACCCCAAGACAAGTTTAATGTTAGTGAGACTCCCGAGATGAAGATTCTTAGGGAGTACATCGAGGAGGAGAAGAAGGTAACCGTCAAGCCTACAAGCCATATTGAGACGGATTTAGCCTTCGACTCCCTCGATTGTGTGGGCTTGGAAGGGTTCATAGAACGTACCTTTGGCGTACAGATGAAATCCAGCACCTTTGCGCAGTACGCCAACGTGCAGGAAATAGCCGATTACATAGCGCAGTACAAGACCCGTTCAGAGGTTGAAAACACCGACTGGAAAGCCATCCTTTCGTCCGATACCTCTCGCCTGAATATCGCCTCTACCTGGTCCATTCATACCAAACTTGTAAGATTGATGCATCAATTCCTAAAGAAGCATAATGGTTTGGAAATCAAAGGAATTGACAATATTCCATTGGAGGGACAGTTTATCATTGCTCCTAACCACCAAAGTGCTATTGATGGCAACATCTGCGTAGCAGGATTGAATGAAGAAACATTGCACAAAACCTACTACTACGCAACGGAAGAACATATCAAAGGTTACCCTTTGCAACTGATGGCGCGACACAACAATGTCATCCTGATGCAGCACCAGAACCTCAAGGATTCCATCCTTCGTATGGCCAAGGTGCTGAAGCAGGGCAAGAACCTGGTTATCTTCCCCGAAGGTGCCCGTACCCACGACGGCAAGATGCAAGCCTTTAAGAAGACCTTTGCCATTCTGTCTAAGGAACTGAATGTCCCCATCCTTCCCGTCCGCATAGAAGGAGCTTTCGAAGCTATGCCTCGTGGCACCAAGCATTTGGGCAAACATAAGATAACTGTAACATACCTGCCCGTAGTAAAACCCATCGGGGAATTGACCTACGAGCAGCTATCTGAAAAGGTTCGCGAGTCTATCTTAGCCCAGTAAACGCAAAAATACGGGGCTGGCTATTGTCTCGTATCGGATTTTGTCGTATCTTTGAGGCGGAATGAAGACAAAACACCCTTTTATGCGAATGCTGGCCGGACTGCCTCTGGGTGTCCTGTACCTGATTAGTGATACGATATATCCTATTATATATTATATGATAAGATATAGACGTCGTCTGGTCAGGGAAAACCTTACATGTTCATTCCCAGAGAAGAGCAAAAAGGAAATCATTCGCATAGAAAAGGCTTTCTACCACAATCTCTGTGATATCTTTATCGAGGCTTTTAAATGCCTGAATATCTCTGACGAGGAGATGCGAGAACGTGTAGAAGTGGTAAACTGTGAACTTCCTGAGCGACTGGCAGCCGAAGGCAAAAACATCTTTATGTTGCTGGGGCATTGCGGTTGCTGGGAATGGGTACAGGAGGTCTGTGTCCGCTACCGCAACCCGAAGAAGAGTTGCGAAGTATACAAGCAAATCAGCAATAAATATTTCTCGTCGCTTATGTACGAGGTGCGCAGCCGCTGGGACACTGAACAAATAGAGATGAAGCAGACTATACGAACCATGTTGCAGTGGAATAAAGAGGGTGAACCCTTCCTATGCGGATTTCTTATGGACCAGCGGACCAACACAAAGTTCCACGATACGATTACGTTCCTGAACCAGAAGACATGGTATACACCCGGTGCAGAAGAGATTGCCAGAAAGATAAGTGCCGAACTGGTATACCTGGATGTGAAGAAGACCGGCCGGGGACACTACCGGCTGACATTCATGGAAATGAATCCCAATGCCGAGGATATGCAGAGCCCCTACCCTTTGTCACGTAACTTCTGGCGTCTGCTGGAACAGACCATACGCCAGCAGCCTGAAATTTGGTTATGGTCACATAACAGATGGAACAAATGGGATCTGAATATGTCGCTGTCGACAAGGATCAGGAAACGTTTCTGTAGAATAAAAGAAAAAGAAATTACCCAATGATTTCCGTTGTTGTACCCATATATAACGTAGAACGTTACCTGCATCGTGCACTGGACAGCCTGCTGAGCCAGACATGCAAAGACTGGGAGGCAATCCTGGTGGATGACGGCAGCACGGACGGGAGCAGTCTGATAGCTGACGAATATACCAAAAGGGATGCAAGATTCAAGGTTATACATAAACCCAATGGAGGACTTTCTGATGCACGTAATGCTGGCATGGAGCAAATCAGCGGAGAATATCTTATATTTCTGGACGCTGATGATTTTATCCACCCCCAACTAATGGAAATATGTTTGGAGGCTTCACTCAGGGATAAATCAGATATGGTTTGCTTTACATACGACCGAGTTTACAGATCCCTAGGACTTATACGGCATTTTCTGCATCTAGGAGAATCTACACCTCACTATAAATACTACAAACACCCCCCCTACATTGTCACAGACAACATCTTTGACTATGCCACAGAATACTCCTGCCCCAAAAACATCGACAAACGATGGGCCGTGAAGCATTGTCAGGTATGGAGATGTATGTACAAGACATACGCCATCCGTAATATAAAATTCATTAAAGGTATTAATTACGAGGATTTCCCATGGTGGAGCGAGGTCATGCTTCACATACGTCGCTGTACTATTCTGAACCTCCCTTTGTATTTCTACTACCCCAATCCTTTAAGCTACATCCTTTCTGCTGACCAAACCCACAAAGCTGAAAGTCTGAGAAAAGGTATAGAAGCTTCTAAACGTATCTATGCGAATGCACCCGAAGAAAAGCGTAAGGCCTGGGAAAAAAACTTCCTGGTTCCCTTCGAAAGAAAACTGAAACGAAAAGAAGCAAAAAAGTAAACTATGGCGTGTGATATCTCGGTTATTGTTCCTATTTACAAGGTTGAAAAATACCTTGAAAGAGCATTGGATAGCCTGTTGGCCCAAACTCATAGTAACTGGGAAGCTGTACTGATTGACGATGGCAGCCCTGACTCCTGTGGTGTAATTGCAGATGAATATGCTAGGCGGGATAACCGTTTTAAGGTAATCCACAAAACCAACGAAGGCGTTTCCAAGGCAAGGAATGTGGGAATGGCTGAGGCCAGCGGCAAATATCTGCTCTATCTGGACCCCGATGATTTCTTCCATCCCCAACTTATGGAACTATGCCTTAGGACAGCCGAGAAAGAAAAGGCTGATATGGTTGTCTTTACATACCACCATTATTATCGTACCATCAACAAGGTAAGACACTTCTTGCATCTGCCGGATAGTCGGCCCGCGTTCAGAAGGTATATGAACATCAAGTATGTAACGACAGATAACATATTTGACTACGCAACGGAATATTCCCATCCCAAGGACATTGACCGTCAATGGGCCGTAAAGCATTGCCAGCCTTGTTTCAGGATGTACCGCACAGAGATTATAAAGAGGATTCCTTTTGTTGAAGGCATTCGATTCGAGGATTTTACGTGGTGGAGCGAGGTGCTACTGCACGTAGGGAGATGCGCCATACTAAACCTTCCCCTTTACTATTATTACCCGAACCCAAAGAGTTTCCTGATATCTTCGGATATCCGTACTTTGGCTGATAACTTAGAGAAGAGCATCGTTGCCACGCAGAAGATATATGAGAATGCTCCTACCGAGAAGCGTATCATCTGGGAAAAACGTTTCCTGGTTCCCTTCCAGCATTATCTCGAAAAGAAAAGAAAGAAACTCAGGAAATAAAATAGTAAGCTATACCTTGCCGTTTACGAAGTAATCGGCGAATGTTCCTGGTGAAGGATTCTTGGCAGAGGCAGACTTGTATTCCAGTTTCTGGAATGCTCCCTCTGCTGTGAGTTGACTGCATAATGCAGCATCGAAAGGCTTATCCCAATTCCCTCCCCATCTAATAGTGTGCGTACAGTTATGGCATACATGAGGCATTTGGTCAAAAAGTCCGGCAATGATGCTGTTATTCATAACAACATGACGAAGGAGGCGGTGCGGCAGGAAATAGTCAAATGCCTTGGAATGGTGTTCCCAATAGAGATGTAACATCTCCTTCCAGGCTCCTATAATCGGATGATGTGCATAAGCACGGATAAAACAGTTTTGAACAAATGGACTGTATTCCTCCTTATCACCCATATACAGGAAGAAAGGCTGTCGTGCAATCATCTCATTCATAGGATGGCACATATAGTCGGTGGCATCCATCCAGTATCCGCCATATTTCCACAGAAGCTCTACACGGCAGATATCTGTGAAGTGGCAGGATTTCATCCTTCCGGACTTCCATTTCTCACACACAACTTCAGGCAGGTTTATCCAACTACCGATACTGTCTGAATCTAAAACGACCAATTCCTCATTACAGTTGCGGCGGACACTTTCCCAGCATGATTTGACAATCCTGGGGGCATTCTGTTCACCTTGTAACCATATAGAGAATATGTATTCTTTTGGTGAACGTTCTGGTACAGCATTCTCGGGAACAACAACAGGAAGGTCCTTTACATAAGCCTCGCAGAGTTCAGTCATTACCCGGTTACGTAAAGCCCTGCGCTCTTTCCGATTCATCCAGAAAGGAACAAGAAGGTGAGCAAATAATGCTTTCCGGATTATAAAACTGAAGTAGTTCATCTGCTTCTACAGAATATTATAGAATCTTTCCGGCAACTTAACAACAATCTTCAGTTCGAACATCGCCGGTTTGTTCCATGCGTATGGCGGACGGCACCACGTCTGACAGATACGGGCAAAACGCGTCCAACGGTCAAAGTCAAGTGCCTTCTTCTCTGTAGCATATTTAATTGTGCGACTACGCTTGAATATATGTTTTCCCCATCCCTGTGCCACACGGTCTGAATCGCCCATTCTTTCCTCCAGGATCTTCATATCGGAATAGCCGAAATGCAACAGATATAGGTCGGGGGCTATATGGAAGTTGTGTCCTTTTATGCGATGGAAGCCACTACCCCATAGGCAAGGCTCGGCAATGATGGAAGGCTTGGTGTAACGTGTACCAATCTGCGCATAATGTCGTTGAAGAAGGAATAAAGTATCTTGTGAAAGGGAACTTTCCTCGCCAATTTTCTGGCCGAAGTCAAGTCCTAAAGGGGAAAGGCTGATGTCAATGTCCTGTTGCGAGAGATATTCCGCAAGACTCCCTCCAAAACTGGGGTCTACAACAATGTACTCGTCGGCATCTGCCCCTATCACCAAATCATATCCTTCGGTAAAGAGAGAGGCGGCTCTTTCAGACAAGAACTTCAGACGTCCCTTCTCGGCAGCCACCACCTGATTGCCAATTTTGGGATGTACATAGACATTTGTCCCCTGGCAGAAATCGCCAATGGTCTGGTCTTCCCCATCGTAATATATGTAAAGGTTCTCTTTTCCCAGTTCACGTCCGTAATACTCTACCCACTTACGCAGGAAGAAGTCATCATTACGGGCCATGGTGAGTGCAGCAATCTTTTTCAATTTCCTTATTTTTATTTACAAAGATAGACAAAAATCTGTCAATGAACAAATAAAAACATCCTTTAAATAGTTTTATCCATAAAAATCACTATCTTTGCATATATTTATGTAATGAATTTATACCTGATGTATCCAACCGAACCAGACATTTGCGACATACTGCGAAGGAAAATAGAAGAGCAACTGACCCCGCTGATAGATTCGGATTACATTTACCTGGATTTGCCCTATTACAGCAACATCGGTGATGCGCTGATTTGGATGGGGACAGAGCACTTTCTGAAGGACATTCCTCATAAATGTTCAGGAAGGCATAGCATCGACACATTTGATTTCCGCCCTTTACCCGCTGATACTGTCATACTCCTGAACGGCGGAGGCAATTTCGGCGACATATGGCGGCAGCACCAGAATTTCCGCCTGAGGGTTATACAACAATATCCGGAAAATCCCATTATTGTACTGCCACAGACGGTCTTTTATGAATCGGAGGAAACGCTTACTGCTGATGTTCAGGAAATGAACCGACATCGGCATCTCACTATATGTGTGCGTGACACCCATTCTTTGGAATTGCTGAAACAGAAAGGATTCTCAGGCCGGTTGCTGACCCTTCCGGATATGGCATTCTGCATAGACAGAGACAGGCTCCTCGCCAATAAGAGCGGTATCACCAAAGACACATTATTGCTGCTCAGGAAAGACAAGGAATCGCCATTTGGAAATATCAGAGAGGACATAACATCCCCGGTATTGGATATCAAGGACTGGCCAGATCTGAATAAGTCCCTTCGTACAGCCCTGAGATATATTAGGAAACATGCAGCCCCTGAGACAGATCATTATTTCCAGACCGACTATCTGCCGGAACGCATCAGGGAAGGCGTTCAGTTTGTATCAACATACAAGATGGTATTCTCGACCCGATTACACGTCGTAATTCTACGATTGCTTTTAGGTTTACCTGTTAAGATAACCGATAATTCTTACGGTAAGAACCTGAATTTCTACAATACATGGTTGAAGGATGCCGCATTGGTCAGTATCCTTTCCGAAGAGGAGAAAAAAGCGCTTAGTCGGCATGTTGATTTCTACCAACAGCAAAGCAGGAAGCGAAGATGCAGAAGGATCCTTCTTGGAGTCTTCTTTCCTGTTCTGGTACTTGTTGCTGTACTTCTGTTCTATTATATCACCCATTAAAGAGTAGCCAATCGAGTCGTATGTCAGACATGCTTATCTCTATCATTGTCCCAATCTATAACGTCCAAGACTATATCACAGAATGCCTTGAATCGATTGCGGCACAGACCTGCACCGATAGCGTAGAATGTATCCTGATTGATGATTGCGGCGATGACGGCAGTATGAAGTTGGCAAGAGAATTCGTGGACCATTACAAGGGAGACATCCATTTTAGGATTCTCTCGCACGAACATAACAGAGGACTTTCGGCAGCTCGTAACACGGGAATAATAGAAGCTGTAGGCAAGTATGTATATTTCATCGACGGTGATGATTACATTTTTCCTGATTGCCTGAAGCACCTCGTGGAAGTTGCACTAAAATATCCGGATGTGGAAATGATAGCAGCAGGAGCCAAGATAACGAATAAGAAAAAAGCGAAGTACTTTACTATGGAGAAACCCTTCCCCGACTATGCCAACAATCCCCAATGGATTGCCAGAACATTACTGATAAGAGGAGGATGGAAAGGTATCCCGGTAACGGCATGGAACAGGCTGGTCAGGAAGGATTTCCTGTTGCAGCATCATCTTTTCTTCCTTGAAGGTCTGATACACGAGGATGAGTTGTGGAATTTTATGTTAGCGCAGAAACTTGGCAGCATAGCTTTCTGCAAACACGATACCTATAACTATAGGCTACGGATGCAAAGCATCACAACAAGCTACAAGTCCAAGGACGAAAGGGCTCTTGTAAGCATACCTCTATGGCATGAAATCTTAAACCGTTTCTCACCCGATATGCAAAAAGAGGAAACGCACGCATTATGGCAGATTATTAATGATAGCAGTCCCTCGTGCTATGACCAAAAGGTAAGAAAAGAAACCAGGGGAATACTGTGGCAATTAGTAAGAAAAAAGATATGGCCAACCTCCTTCCTGATAATCTTGTACCTTATGCCCTTTATCTTCTACATCAAGTTCATCAGGAAACAAGTAGCACATTTATCCAGAATAGATGCAGATTCCTACAGCTGCTGCATATCGTAGAGGCGCTTGTAATAGCCGTTCTTTGCAATAAGCTCGTCATGTTGTCCGCTTTCCACAATTTCACCTTCATACATAACGTGTATGATATCCGCGTTTCTGATGGTGGAAAGACGATGGGCAATGGCAATCGTGGTCCGACTCTTCATCAGCCGTTCCAGAGCCTCCTGAACCAGGCGTTCGCTCTCAGTATCCAAAGCCGATGTCGCTTCATCAAGAATCAGTATGGGCGGATTCTTCAGGATGGCACGAGCAATGCTTATTCGCTGACGCTGTCCACCTGAGAGACGTCCGCCCCGGTCACCGATCATCGTGTCGTATCCCTGCTCAGTTTCCATGATAAAGTCGTGCGCATTGGCAATCTTAGCTGCCTCTATCACCTGTTCCATGCTGGCATTTTCCACCCCGAATGTAATGTTGTTATAGAAGGTGTCGTTAAAAAGGATAGCTTCTTGATTTACATTTCCTATTATGGAGCGTAAGTCGCTGATTCGCAAATCCTTGATGTTTTTTCCATCAATAAACACTTCACCTTTCTTTACATCGTGGAACCGGGGTATCAGATCAACTAAGGTAGATTTGCCTGAGCCGGATTGCCCAACTAAGGCTATGGTCTTTCCTTTGGGGACGGTCAGGTTAATATGCCTTAGTACATCCTTTCCGTCTGTGTAAGAGAACGAGACATCCCGCAGCTCAATTTCCTTCTCGAATGCTGTCATCGGTTGTGGGTTCACAGGTTCCTTAATCGGATTATCGGCTTTCAGGATGAAATCGATCCGGTCCATTGAGGCAAGTCCCTGTGGTATCTGATAGGTAGCCCTCGAGAACTCTTTCAGCGGATTAATAACGCTATAGAGGATGACCATATAGAAGATAAAGGTAGAAGCATCTATAAGGTTCGAGTCGTTCAGAATAAGCGAACCGCCGAACCACAACACTACCGTCAGGATAATGGTTCCCAGGAACTCACTCATCGGATGAGCGGCTCCCTGGCGGATAAGCATAGCATTCATATCCTTACGGTAGGAATTGTTAGTCTGCAGGAATCGTTTCTCCATCTTCCTTTCTGCGATGAATGCCTTAATGATGCGCAGACCGCCCAAAGTCTCGTCAAGTTGAGCCATGATGCCTCCCCACTGCCGCTGTACGGATTCTGACTGACGTTTCAGTTTCCGTCCTACAATGCCCATAAACCAACCGGCAACAGGAGCTACAACTAATACAAAGAGGGTTAATTGCCAGCTGACGGCAAAGAGGGTTACAAAGCATACAAGAATAGCGATAGGCTGACGGATAAGCATATCTACAGAGTTGGTGATGGACATCTCTACCGCCTGTACATCGGCACTCATACGGGCTATGATGTCGCCCTTACGTTCTTCCGAGAAGAAACTCAGGGGCAGCTTCATAACCTTATTATATACTGCTGTACGTATATCACGAACTACTCCGGTACGGAGAGGTACCATGATAGCCGATGAAGCGAAATAGCCGGCAGTCTTAAGGCCCGTCATCACTATCAGCGCCACACCCATGATGACTAAAGTCAGGAAAGCCCCGTGCGTATTTATCAGTTCCTGTACCCAAGCATATGCGTTATTGACAATAAGGTCCTTG
>CADAWW010000016.1 GCA_902791675.1 uncultured Bacteroidales bacterium | reverse complement strand
CAAAATCCTGCTCTCGCAGACGTCAAAAGACATGCATGAACCCCTTGTTCCGATGCTTTTCCCTATACTTGGCGCACACATGAGTGGTTCGGAATTTCAATATCCAGACCTCACTTGGAAGGAAATGTGTGGCATGATGGCCAATCTGGTTGGCGATTCGGGCTGTGCGAGCCTGTGTTTGCAGACTCCCCGAGCCGACACGTGCACACTCCCGGGACCCGCACGTGCAGACTCCGGAGGCAGCGAAGCGGTAACTTCGGAGGGCTGAAGTTCCCTAATTCCTAACCGAAAAGTTTCAATGTCAATGAAGACACGGCTGCTATGTTAAATTACTATAATATCGGGGATTTTATGGGTCGTTCTGAAATAAAATCTAAAAAATCAACTTACCTTTATGCCGGAAATAAACATAAATTACGTTCTTAACACACAAAAATGAAGAAAATATTCTGTATAACTCTGTTTGCAATATTCAGCAGTACAGCAGTTGTTGCCAACACCCCTGACGAGGATATTCTGTTTAATGTGCTTAAGCGCGAGGTGGGGTATTACTACTCTCAGCTTTCGCAGGATTCGCTGCCAGTGAGATTCATCTCGCTGAATGTGCTGAACGAGAATAGGGTCAACATTTTCAGTGATACGGGAGCGGCTTTAGTAACGGAAGCCAACTCGCGTAGGTTGAAACCCAATATATGGTTTGACAAGGACAACCCCTCCAAAATAAAAAATCGCTCAGACAAATACGATTTGCCTTTTTCGGACGATACCATCGCCATTAAGGAAGTTATCTGGGACGCTTTAGACAAAGAATACCAAAGTGTTAAGGATGCCAGAAAATCGGAAGCTAAGAAGGAGAAGAAAGATACCCTTAAGAGCAGCATAGCGTTTAAGGCAGAGCAACACTATGAGAGTCCTCTGCCCCCACTGAATATAGATAAGGAAAGGTGGAAGGCCTTGCTTAACAGGGTGACATCGGTCAGGAAAGAAGGTGTTTCTGCTATATGTACGGCTAACTTTATTTGCGAACAGCACAGAAAATACCTGGTCAGCTCTGAGGGTACGGAAATCGTTCAGAACCGCAGATCGTTTATCATTAATCTGAATGTTAAGGTAAAGGATAAGAAAGAAGAAATATCAGCGCTGAACAAGGTGTTTTTTGCCCATAACGAGGGCGAACTGCCAAGCGAGGAGGAGTTGAAGAATGCCATAACCGACCTTATAGATCGTGCCGATGCCCTAAGCAAGGCACCCCTGGCAGAGGCATATACCGGGCCAGTACTCTTCTCGGGTGATGCCAGCGGAGTATTCTTCCATGAGGTTTTAGGACACCGGCTGGAGAAGGAAGACTCGGAGTTCAAAACCATGATGGAAACGCGTGTGCTACCAGAAGGCTTCAGCATATCATGCGACCCGACATTAGATAATTTCGATGGAACTCCCATACACGGAGGCTATCTGTTTGACGACGAGGGAACCAAGGCGCAGAAAGTGGAATGTATTAAGGACGGCATTCTGAAGAGCATGCTTAGGGGCAGATGGTCGGAAAAGGGAGAAACGGAGAGCAATGCTCATTCCAGGGCTGCCTTTGGTGAGAAAGCATCGCCCAGACAGTCCAACTTCTTTGTGGAAACCAGCCATCCGTACACAGAGGAACAACTGCGTGGGATGCTGATTCAGGAACTGAAGGATAAGAATAAGAAATACGGTTATTACATCAGGACTGTTAGTAACGGATGGACAACTACAGGAACCAACACCAATCGAATATCATCCTTTAATGTCGTACCCATAGAGACCTATAAGGTTTATGCCGACGGACGACCGGATTCGCTGGTCAGGGGCGTTTCCTTCATTGGTACTCCATTGACGGCATTCAGCAATGTTAAGGCTGCCGGCGGAAGGTACGAAGTGTCCAATGGCAGATGCGGCTCGCGCTCTGGATGGATACCCGTTTCGCTGATTTCGCCTATGCTTTATGTCTCGCAGATGGAAACCCAGTGTCTGAAGACCGATGAGGAAGAAGCACCTAAACTCTCCCCACCGGAGTTTGTTCCGAAAGAACAGCTGGAGGGTTTGAGTGATGATTCTGTCATCTTCAAGGCTATGGCCGACGAGATGACACGCAGTATGGACAGTCTGAAAAGTGATGACGGCATGAAGCCCTATTTCCTGGATTATCGGATTTTCCGAACGGGTAATGCTTACATTCATTCTTCGTTGGGAACATGCAATTACCTGAATGTGAACAGAATAAAAAATAGCGGTAAGGTAATTGTCGTTGTGGGTGATAGTTTGAAGACCAGTTTTAATGATGGCCTGATAAATGAGCTGCCCGATGAGGTAAGCTATAATCATATTCGCAGAGAATTATGGGGTTGCACAAATGCAAAATTTAATTCTGTATGCGACGACCATAAATCAAATGATACGTGGAGGGCACAGGAGTTCCTGGACGACAGCATCCCGGAATGGACCAAGATACCCGGAAGGGTTTACACCGAGAAGTCGGCATTGGTCAACTACCAGAAGGACGTGGAAACGCTGAAGGCTCTTGCCGATACCTTGTCTGCCATTTTCAAGAACTATCCGCAACTATGTCGCACACGCGTTGGAATAGATTTTGAATACGAAGACATATATCAACTGAACAGCGACGGGCTGCACGCACGCACTCCCTTAAAGAAAGTCAACATTACATCAAATGCAGGCTATCTGTCCCCAAAAGGAGAAATATTCGATGAAACAACATCTTTTACTTATTACGATGTGGACGACCTGCCGCCAACCGACTCGCTGATGGCTGAGCTGGAAAGATTTGCCAACAAGGTGATGCGTAAAAAAGCGGTGACCTTATCGGAGGAATTGGAATACATCGGCCCTGTAATATATGAGAATGGAAAAGTACTTCAAGCACTCTATAACAATTTGTATGGCCAAACAAACATAAGGGACTATATTATTTGCAGCCTGAATTGGAGGAATAGGAAGTATGATAACACATACAGACTACTGGGTAAAAAGGTTGTCTGCAAGAATATTTCCGTATGGCAATTGGGTAACGACTCCGTTTATAACGGACACCGTATGCTCGGTTATCGGAAATACGATGCTGACGGTGTCCGGCCTGCAACGATAGAACTGATACGAAAAGGTATTCTGATGAACCAGTTGGCAGGACGAAGGCCGTCGCCCGTGACACGTAAATCTACAGGAAACCAACGTATGAACGGATCTCGTGATTATGGCTGGTACGCTTCTGGAGCTGTACTCCGTATCTCGTTCGATAAGACAATGAGTAGGAAGAAACTCATTAAGAAACTGATAGCGATGGCCAGAGAACAGCACTCGGAATACGCCTATATTATAAGCGACTGGCAAGGGATGCTACGCATAAACACCAAAACTTAAGAAATGGAGATAATCCTTCGAGATTACAGTTAATGGGGGATATCTGGGCATCCAAAGAGGAAACGGCTGACCGCAAAGAATCCGTCATTCATCCCCAAGCCATCCTGTTCCCGTTAGTAGAACTGAGAATCAACGCCAGCTCTCCCAGGAAATGTGAGAGGTTTGCGAAACTGAGGCATTGACCAATCAGGCAGCACACAGAAAAAGAAAGCTTTTTTATTATAAGCATTAAAAATCCGAGGCGCATAACGTCGTTTCGGATTTTTTTTCGTAATTTTGCCCACCGAAATTGTTATATATAATGTAGTATATGGAAATTGCAAGCAAAATAACGACAGCGGTTCAGGCCGTAATTGAGGAGTTGTACGGCGTACAGGTGCCCGAGAAAATGGTGCAGTTGCAGGAGACCCGTGCAGAGTTCGAAGGTCAGTTGACACTGGTGGTGTTCCCCTTCCTGAAGATGAGCAAGAAGGCCCCTGAGGCTACGGCACAGGAGATTGGCGATCAACTGGTGGCTAAGGTGCCCGAGGTAATCAGCAAGTTCAATGTAATCAAGGGTTTCCTGAACCTCGTTATCAATCCTGCCCAATGGATAGAGCTGCTGGAGAGCATTCAGCAGAATCCCACCTTCGGCTTCACGCCTGTTACGGAGGAGAGTCCGCTGGTAATGATTGAGTATTCGAGTCCTAACACCAACAAGCCCCTCCATTTGGGTCATGTGCGTAACAACCTGCTGGGTTGGGCACTGGCCAATGTGATGCAGGCCAACGGCAACAAGGTGGTGAAGACCAATATTGTTAACGACCGCGGCATTCATATCTGCAAGAGCATGCTGGCTTGGCTGAAATGGGGCAACGGTGAGACGCCAGAGACATCTGGCAAGAAGGGCGACCATCTGATTGGCGACTACTATGTAGCCTTCGACAAGCACTATCGCGAGGAGGTGAAGGAACTCGTTGCCCAAGGTATGGACGAGGAACAGGCCAAGCAGGAGGCTCCGCTGATAAAGGAAGCACACGAGATGCTGGTGAAGTGGGAGCAGAACGACCCCGAGGTGCGTGCCTTATGGAAGAAGATGAACGAATGGGTATATGCCGGCTTCGACGAGACATACAAGGCATTAGGCGTAAGCTTCGACAAGATATACTACGAAAGCGAGACCTATCTGGAAGGTAAGGAGAAGGTGGAGGAAGGCTTGCAGAAGGGCTTCTTCTATCGCCGCGAGGATGGCTCTCGATGGTACCAGTGTTTACATGACGCAGGATATCGGAACGGCCAAACTCCGTTTCCAGGACTACCCCATCGACAAGATGATCTACGTGGTGGGCAACGAACAGAACTACCACTTCCAGGTGCTCTCTATCCTCTTGGATAAACTGGGCTTCAAGTGGGGCAAGGACCTCGTTCACTTCTCTTACGGCATGGTGGAATTGCCCAATGGTAAGATGAAGAGTCGTGAAGGAACCGTTGTGGATGCCGACGACCTGATTGCTACGATGATCAGCGATGCCCGGCAGATGAGTGCCGATAAAGTAAACAAGTTGGAGGGCATAACAGAGAAGGAAGCACAGGAGATTGCACGCATCGTAGGTATGGGTGCCCTGAAATATTTCATCCTGAAAGTAGATGCCCGCAAGAATATGCTCTTCAATCCCGAGGAGAGCATTGACTTCAATGGTAATACCGGTCCTTTCATCCAGTATACCTACGCCCGAATCCGCAGTATTTTGCGTAAGGCAGGCGAAGTGGATCTGACGGCTTTGGCCAATGATACCGAACTGAGCGACAAGGAGATAAGCCTCATCCAGCATCTGCAAGGTTTCCAGGCAGCCGTTAAGCAGGCAGGAGCCGACTACAACCCCAGTTGCATTGCCAACTACTGCTACGAGCTGGTAAAGGAATACAACCAGTTCTACCACGACTTCAGCGTGCTGCGCGAGGAGGACGAGAAGAAGCGTCTGTTCCGTATCGCACTCTCTGCTGCCGTAAGTCAGGTTGTCAAGAACGGTATGGGCCTGCTTGGTATCGAAGTACCCGAGAGAATGTAGAAAGACGATAACGATAACGTTAACGATAACCAGATTAGTGATTAGGGACGTATTCAATGAAATAAAATGGATTACGAGAAGCTAAAGGAAGTTGTAGACTTCAACGCTATTGCGGTGGATGCCGGCTGTAGTGGTAACCCGGGCCCTATGGAATACCAAGGGGTCTATCTGGGCAATGAGCAGCGGCTGTTCCACTATGGTCCTGTGCATGGAACCAATAACATTGGTGAGTTCCTGGCTATCGTTCATGCTTTGGCGCTTATCAAGCAAAAGGGTTGGGACATGAAGGTGTATAGCGACTCGTACAACGCCATCCTGTGGGTCAAGAACCGCAGGTGCAAGACCAAACTGGAGCATACGCCCGAGACAGAAGGGCTCTTTCAGTTGATTGCCCGTGCCGAGGACTGGCTCTGGAGAAATCCGCAACATGCCGAGGTGCTAAAGTGGGAAACTGCTCAATGGGGTGAGATTCCCGCAGATTTTGGAAGAAAATAGCCCCTCTCCAACCCCCAACCCCTCCTCTCCCAAATGAGAGGCTGGGAATTGAAAAAGAAAAGATAAAAGTTAGGCTTTAGGTGAAAAGGGTATTGTATATATTCCGTATGGTGATGCTGCTCACAGCGATTTCGCTGGTGGGGAAGGTAATCTTTATGCTTTACAATGCAGGAGAGCACCTTACGTTGCAGAACATTTGGGATGTCCTGTGGACAGGTCTGCCCCTTGACCTTAGCGTTTCCTGTCTGCTGGCACTGCCTGTCTGGGTAGCTACGGCAGCAACAGTGTACTACCCTAACTTGCGTCTGAGGGCTATCCTGTCGCCTTACCTCGTTTTGGCATTCCTGTTTGTGGTGCTGGTAACGGCAGGTGATATCGTTATGTATCACCATTGGAAATTCAAACTGGATGCCAGCATCTTCAATTATATGTCCTCTCCGGGCTCGGCAGGAGCAAGTGCACCGATGTGGTATATCGTAACTTGTTTGTCCTCGGCTTTTATTGCCATTATCGGTGCTATCGTTATTGCCATCCTAATGACACCCAAACGCATTACAGAGGACGGACAGGGCCTGAACCGGACTAACCTCCTGGCAACTGGTGCGCTGCTTGTCTTTACGATATTCGGCATAACAGGACACAGAATTACAGAGGCCAGCGTGTTCAAATTCAAACCCATCGTGCTGAATCACGCGGCTGTAAATACAGCAGGTCACATGTTGCATTCTTTCTGGATTTACCTACAGGCTCCGGACAGGCAGATGAGAAGCATGAGCATTGATGAGTGTGACCGACTGATGCAGGACCTCTATCCGGAGCAGATGGATGATATCACAGATACACTACTGACGAACACCCGTCCCAATATTCTGACTATCCAGTTGGAAAGCTTCGGTGCCTCCTTCGTGGAAACACTGGGCGGTGCAGAAGGCGTAACACCCGAACTGTGCCGATGGATGGAGCAAGGCGTAAACTTCACCAATGCCTGGGCCAACAGTTTCAGAACGGACAGAGGAACGGTAAGTGCCCTGTCGGGGTATCTTTCTTATCCTACCTATAGCCTGATGATGGAAAACGACTGTCTTGGCAATTTCCCAAGTTTGGCCAGTACATTAGCAGCAATTGGCTATACGACCGATTATCTGTATGGTGGACACTCCGAGAACATGAACAAGCGCAAGTACCTGCTTGCATCGGGTTTCCAGAAGGTATGGGACATCAGTAACATGGATGTTCCCGAGGCGGAGCGCGATGCGTGGGGAGCCAATGACAGTATCTCGTTTCAGCGCTTGTACAGTATGCTGACAGCACGGACGGATACAGTTTCCTGGTACTTTGGCTATCAGTCAATCTCGAGCCACGAACCTTGGAATGTTCCGTATCACAAGCTGGAAAATGAGGTGTACAATGCTTTTGCCTATACCGACCATTGTCTGGGTACCTTTCTGGACAGTCTGAGCAGGACTCCCGTCTGGAACAACCTGGTGGTTATCATCTTTGCCGACCACGGGAGTATGTATCAGTTGGATTACCAGCACCCTATGTTCTTCAGAATGCCCCTTCTGATAGTAGGCGGTGCCGTTAAGGAAGCCAAGACGCTGGATATGTTTATCAGTCAGAGCGATATGGCTGCCACCCTGCTAGCTCAGATGCAAATAAGCAACGAGGATTATCCTTGGAGTAGGAATGTACTGAGCAAGAATTACACATACCCGTTTGTTTACGCTACCTATCCTTCAGGAATGCTCTTTGCCGACAGTACTGGAGTTACGATGATGGATCTGCAGTCAGGTTGCGTGGTGTATTCTGAAGGACAGTACGGCGATGGCAGAGTCCTTAGGACAAAGGCTATTCTGCAGCATGGTTATGAGAAATTGAAAGAAATAAATATCCGATAAGACATGAGAAGGATTTTGCCCATAATACTTTGCCTGCTTATAGCTTATGGCTTGAAAGCTCAGGATGTTGCTTTGACCGACAGTTTGGTTGATGTATGCGGAACAGAGCACAAATTCAAGGCTAAGCAACTGATAGTACCGGGAGCGCTGATAACAGCCGGTGCTGTGGGTATTGCCTTTCATGATAAGTTAGGCAACTGGGACGAAGGTCATCATACCAGTGTGGACGATTATATTCAGTATGCTCCCGTTGCAGCGAATCTCTTCTTGGGCTGTTTTGGTGTAAAACACAAGCACAACTTTGTGGACAGAGTCATGATTTCCGCTACGGCCTACGCTGTAGAAGTAGCTTTGGTAAACGGTCTTAAATACACGGTTCGTGAGGCGCGTCCAGGAACGGTAGACGAACGGAGTTCCTTCCCTTCGGGCCATACAGCAACAGTGTTCACCGGTGCCGAATTGGTACGCAAGGAATATGGCTGGGGAATAGGTTCGGCTGCCTATGCTATTGCAATAGCCACAGGTGCCCTGCGTGTATATAACAACCGGCATTGGTGCAACGATGTACTGGCAGGAGCCGGTATCGGCATCCTCTCTGCCAATGTGGCCTATTGGCTTTATCCTCTGGAGAAAAAGCTCTTCTGGCCCAAAAAGAAAAACCAGCATACAGCCAATATAATGGTAGTTCCGACTTACGAGATGCAGCATAATACAGTTGGATTCGCTTTTACTGCTGTTTTATAGGATATGATGAGGAAGATATTGTTCATATTGCTTTTGTATTTGGCCGGATCCCCTGCTCCTGCCCAGACCGGTTTGGACCAACCAGACAAGAGCGAGACGACAATGATTTCTCCTTATTACTTTGGTCCGAATGCCTTTCCTGTCCCTGACATGCTAGACGGAACGTTACAGCATGACATTCGTATAGAACTGGATGGAAATCATTTCTTCGGTACCCGAGGCGACCATACAACGGACCTAACGCTCAAGGTAAACATTCCGCTCTTTACTGATAGGGTAAACCTTACAGCATGGATGCCTTTAGCCGAATGGTATAGGAATTCCGATGAGAGTCTGGCTGTATGCCGACTTACGGAAAAGGCTAAGACCGATCCAAAGGCGCGCAAAGGCTGTGTCAGCGGAGATGTCTATATAACCACCGACATTCAGCTTTTCAGACAGAAGCGCTATCTTCCGGATGTGATTCTGCGAGCTGCACTCAGAACCGCTTCGGGCAACGATTTCCAGTATGCCCGAAACTACGACAGTCCCGGCTACTTCTTTGATGCCACAGTAGCCAAGTCTTTTGCCTTGGGCGCCCTGAAGGACCACGACCTGCGCATAGCTTTGAGCGGCGGTTTCCTATGCTGGCAAACCAATAATGCCCGACAGAACGATGCCATTATGTATGGTTTAATGCTAAAATGGACACATAAACAATATTCGGTTGAACAAACAATACGCGGATATAGCGGTTGGGAGCATTCCACGACAAATAACAAAGAACAGGCCCACGACCGACCCGTAGTGCTGAAAACACGCGCTGCCTATCGGATTAAAAACTGGGAGGCCCTGGCATCTTACCAGTTCGGTATGCGCGACTACCCCTTCCACCAGTTACAACTGGGGGCAGCTTACTACATTAATATTCTAGGGAAGATAAGAAATTGGGAAAATAAAAGAAAATAGATATAATATTATGGAAAAGAAATTCAAGAGAACTCTGGTAACCTCCGCTTTGCCTTATGCAAACGGACCCGTTCATATCGGACATCTGGCAGGTGTATATGTCCCCGCTGATATCTATGTTCGTTATCTGCGTCTGAAAGGTCGCGATGTGTTGTTCATCGGCGGCTCAGACGAGCATGGCGTGCCCGTAACCATCCGTGCCCGCAAGGAGGGCATCACCGTTCAGGAGGTAGTAGACCGCTATCATTATCTTATCAAGGATAGCTTCGAGAAGTTTGGCATATCGTTCGATGTGTATAGTCGAACCACCAGCAAGACACACCACAAGTTGGCCAGTGATTTCTTCCGCAAGCTTTACGATGACGGAAAGTTCATCGAGCAGGTAAGCGAACAGTTCTATGACGAGCAGACAGGCCATTTCCTGACCGACCGAAATATAAAGGGGGAATGTCCACGCTGTCATGCTCCTGAGGCTTATGGTGACCAATGCGAGAAGTGCGGTGCCACCCTTTCGCCTGAAGAACTCATCAATCCATATAATGCCGAAACGGGTAATCCGTTGGTAAAGAAGGCTACCAAACATTGGTATCTGCCGTTGGATAAAGATCAGCCATGGTTGGAGAAGTGGATTCTGGAAGACCACAAAGAGTGGCGTTCCAATGTTTACGGTCAGTGTAAGAGTTGGCTGGACGGCGGTTTGCGTCCACGTGCCGTAACCCGCGACTTGGATTGGGGAATTCCCGTTCCCATTGAGGGGGCAGAAGGCAAGGTGCTCTACGTGTGGTTTGATGCTCCCATCGGTTATATCAGCAACACCAAAGAACTTTGCGATGCACATCCCGAATTGGGTTCTTGGGAAAAATGGTGGAAAGACCCAGAAACCCGACTGATTCACTTCATCGGAAAAGACAATATCGTATTCCATTGTATTGTATTCCCTGCTATGCTCAAGGCACACGGTGATTACATCCTACCCGACAATGTGCCCAGCAACGAATTCCTGAATCTGGAGGGAAATAAAATCAGCACCTCTAAGAACTATGCTGTTTGGCTGAACGAATATCTTGAGGAATTGCCCAACCGTCAGGACGAACTCCGCTATGTGCTCACCGCCAATGCACCCGAAACCAAGGACAACGATTTTACCTGGGCCGATTTTCAGGCTCGTTGCAACAACGAGTTGGTTGCTGTGTACGGTAATTTTGTAAACCGTGCCCTGCAGCTTACCCAGAAGTATTATGATGGTATAGTGCCCGTCTGTGGCGAGATGAACGACTATGACCGCGAGACATTGGCAGAATTCCAGGGCGTTAAGGAGCGTCTGGAGGCCTTGTTGGAAAGCTTTAAGTTCCGTGAGGCACAGAAGGAGGCTATGAATCTGGCACGCATCGGTAATAAGTACATCGCCGACTGCGAACCTTGGAAGGTAATCAAGACCGACCCCGAACGCGTAAAGACCATTATCAATATCTCCTTGCAACTGACAGCCAATCTGGCTATCGCCTTTGAGCCATTCCTGCCCTTTAGTAGCGAAAGGTTAAGGAAAATGATAAGTATGGACAGCTTCTCGTGGGAGCAATTGGGAAGTCTGGATTTACTTCCTGCCGGTAAGCAGTTGCCCAAGCCTGAGTTGCTCTTCACCAAGATAGAGGACGAGGTTGTTGCTGCACAGGTTAAGAAGTTGGAAGATACCATCAAGGCCAACGAAGCTGCCAACTACAAGGCTGCGCCTGTGAAGGATATCATCCCCTTCGAGGACTTCGAGAAGCTGGACATTCGCGTAGGTCTGGTAAAGGCTTGCGAAAAGATAAAGAAGAGCAAGAAACTGCTTAAGTTCACTCTCGACGACGGTTCCGGCAAGGACCGCACCATCCTGAGTGGAATTGCCCAGTGGTACGAGCCTGAGCAACTTATAGGCAAGCGTGTACTGTTCATTGCTAATCTGGCTCCCCGTCAGATGATGGGTGAAGAGAGTCAGGGTATGATTCTCAGTGCAGTCAACTATAATGGTGATCTTAGCGTTACCACCACACTCGACGAAGTAAAGGGCGGGAGCCAAGTTGGGTAAAGCCCCCTCTCCGCTCCCCTGGGGGAGTACTATAAAAGAGGGATTGGATAAGATTTTTGTACAAAATGTTGTCTATTCCAAACAAAAGATGTAATTTTGTCGCGCAAAACAACAACAAAGGTAACAAAAAGCATTCAGATTATGAAAAAGATTCGCGTAGCAGTAATAGGTTACGGAAACATTGGGCGCTACACCATTCAGGCTTTACAGGCTGCTCCAGATATGGAGATTGCAGGAGTGGTACGTCGTGCCGGTGCAGAGAACAAGCCTGCCGAACTGGCTGACTATAAAGTAGTTAAGAATATTGAGGAGCTGGGAAAGGTAGATGTCGCTATCTTATCCACCCCTACTCGCAGCGTCGAGGAATACGCCCTCAAGTGTCTGGCCTTAGGCATCAACACCGTTGACAGTTTTGATATTCACGGACTTATCTGTGACCTTCGTCGTAGCCTTGACGCAGCTGCCAAGAAGACAGGTGCCGTAAGCATCATCAGCGCTGGTTGGGATCCAGGTTCAGACAGCATTGTCCGCACTCTCATGCAGAGTCTGGCTCCCAAGGGAATCACCTACACCAACTTCGGCCCTGGTCGCAGCATGGGTCACAGCGTATGTGTCCGCAGTAAGGAAGGCGTGAAGGATGCACTCAGCATGACTATCCCCGTTGGTGAAGGAATTCACCGTCGTATGGTATACGTTGAGTTAGAGGAAGGCGCCAGCTTGGAAGCTGTTACTGCAGCCGTTAAGGCCGATCCCTATTTTGCCAGCGACGAGACACACGTATTCCAAGTAGAAAGTGTTGATGAGTTGAATGATGTTGGACATGGCGTGAACTTGGTACGTAAGGGCGTGAGCGGACAGACGCATAACCAGCTCTTCGAGTTCAATATGAAAATCAATAACCCTGCCCTTACTGCCCAGGTCTTGGTAAATGCTGCACGTGCAACGCTCAAGCAACAACCTGGTGCTTACACTATGATAGAGATTCCCGTCATCGACTATCTGCCAGGCGATCGCGAGGAGATAATCCGTCACTTGGTTTGATTCTTCAGTGATGACACAAGAAATAGCATACGCGAGGAATTTTTGCCTCGCGTATGTTTTTATGTCTTGTTTACTGACCGTTTTCTGTTTCCGCCAGTTGTCCATAGAGCAGGACGAATCGTTCGGAGAATCGTTTTGGCAGATGTGCCCTTGCCAGTTTCAGGTAGTCGGTACGATCAGGATCCAAGAGATAGAGACGATATAGGTCGAGACATAGCTCGTGTTGCTTTTCATCCCATCCGCTAATCTGTTGATAAGGCCATTCTTCAACTGGTTTTCCTATGTACTGAGCCAGGAAATCTGCAGCCTTCTCCAATAATGGCAGTCCCTCGGAACTCATCCCTGCAGCCTTGGCAATCTGGAACACATCGATCATGTGCGACAAATTATACTCAGAATACCCGAATGCCAGTGTACGACGGAGTTCCTGCGGTTGTGTGCCGTCGGGATTTATCTGTTTTTTCATTCTCCTCTTATAGAATTGCGACATGAAGTCGCTTATCACTTTTGTGTTATTTACATATCTTGCATAGGCCATTACCTGCACATCGTAAGCAATGGCATGGTTATTGGCCTGCCGGCATTCTTCCTGCCCCTGTGCACTATTCAGCATCCATTCCAGAAATCTGCCAAACCAGTCCTTCAGTCTTTTCCTGTCTTTTCGGGTGAATGACTTAGATCCTTCTAGCAGCTGCACGGCATCGAGCATCTCTACAAAAGAATAGGCATCTATCAGTCCATAGCATCTTCCTTTGTCGCCATTCTGGCCAGGTACAATCTGAGCATATTCCAAATGGGGATTCATCCGGGTGTCTTTGTTGATGAACCAGGTGCGAAGCATTTCGACAGCTTTCCGGGCATACTTCTCTTCGTCACTAAAGTACCAGGCCAGCGAGAGCGTTGTGACCCCAGATGCCATAACCGATAATTTGGGGCGGTCTAATCGTTCCAATTCGGGGTTCGACACCCCGTCCCGGTTTATGTATGGCAATCCGTCCGGTTTCGTCGGGTCGGGCCAGAAATAACGGCTCAGGCTCAGATAGTCGTGTTTGTCACCACTTACAGCCGTCTTGTCCTTCATCATCACAGAAACGGGTCGTTGCCCCATCAGTTTTTCCGCCTGGCCGATTAAGATATCGAATGCCGGGGTATAGACAGGAAGTTGCAGGTTCTGCTTTACCAAGGCTAGGTGAGCGCTATCCCAGATGCTTTGCCCGTAGGCTAATTGTGAAACTACAACCAGGGTCATCAATATGTATCTCATACGCGTTCTTTTGTTTTTGAAGACAAATATACGACATTTACCTCTTTCTTTTGTTTCTATTTTGCATAAAAATGCATCCACTTTGCACAAAATGCTCAATAATAAAAAAAAAAATCGAAAAAATTTGAAGCAATTCAAAAACTTCTTAACTTTGTGAACCTAATAATACTGAAACGAACAGTCACATATAACTAATTAACTTTAACAAAAATCATTCTATGAGAAAAAAACTACTTTACATGTGCTTGATGACCATCATGATGGTCTTTAGCATGTCTGCGTATGCGCTCGACAAAAAGGACGGCGTATACCAGATTGGTACGGCAGAGGACTTGGAAGAGTTCGCTGCACTCGTAAATGATGGTGAAGTCTATGCCTGCGCTGTCCTGACAGCAGATATCGACAGGGGTATCGACGGAACCATGATTGGTACAGAAAAACAAATGTACCAGGGAACCTTCGATGGCAAGGGACACACCATTACAATCAACATGTTCCCGGAAGAGATGAATGCGGCACTCTTCCGATATGCTGGTTTTGGTGCTATAATCCAGAACCTGAAGGTGCAGGGTACTATTACCACAGCCTCCAAGTTTGCTGCTGGTATCGTTGCACGAAACTACGGTATTATTCGTGGTTGCTATGCTGACGTTACCATCAACAGTTCTTTTGCCGGTGATGCCACCCACGGCGGTATCGTGGCTGTTGGTTACGGTGGTACAACCGTCGAGAACTGTCTGGCAAAGATTGCCATCACCGGTCAGACCACCACAAACTGCGGTGGTGTAGTCGGTTGGGCAGAGAAACGCAGCAATATTGTGAACTGTCTTGTTCTCAGTGATGACTGTACTTTCGGCTATGCTGATGCATCCAATGGCCATAGTAGCAATATAGCACGTAACGAGGGCTGTCTGGCTGCTATCGATGTCGAAAACTACAATGCAGATCCATACGCCAACCGTCCCAGCGGTGCTTGCTACAACAACTATGTAACCAACCAGTGGAGCGATAACGTAGCTACCACCGTTGTACCTTATGCAGATTTGGCTGACGGTAAGATCTGCTTCCAGTTGAACAACGACCAGAGCCGTATTGGCTGGGTTCAGCGGATTGGTACAGATCCGTTCCCCGTTCCTGCCGCATTCGGCACAGGCAGGGTTTATGCTTCCGGTGCTACTGACTGTAAGGGAACCTCTACCGAGGCTCTTACCTATAGCAATACGCCAAGCAATGCGGTCGCTACAGCTCACCAGTTCGATAAGTACGGTGTCTGCCCCGTCTGCGGTTGCTTCGACTTCCACATGTTTGAGTTCGAGGATCCCACCAAGTTTGATCAGGCTGATAGATCTGTCCTATTGAGGACGAGAGAAGATATAGATAAGGTAGAGGGATGGAACCGTATTGCTAATGGTTTCAGATTGAACATGAAGTTGATGAACGACTTGGAGTTACCTACAGAGCCGGGAGAGTATATCTTCAACCCAAGTGACTGGATTGACGGAAACTTCAATGGCGATGGTCATGCTATAACCATTGAGATGGCAGACATGGGCGGTAATGCAGCCCTGTTCCCCGAGATGGCAGGTAACGTTGAGAATCTGATTATACATGGTTCTATTCAAACTAACGGATCCCGAGCAGGTTCCATCGCAGGAAACGCCCGTATGGCTTTGGTTCGTAATGTTTACTCCGATGTTAACATTACATCCTCTGTTGTTGGCGACAACACTTCTGGCGGTCTGTTTGGTTGGATGGGTGAAAAGGAAAAGCACGTAGAGAACTGTATCTATGCCGGTACCTTTACACTGCCAGGTTCTGACGGTGGCGCACATTGTGCACGCGTCGGTGGTGTCAGTGGTTGGACAGCTACAAAGACATACATCACCAATTGTGCAATTCTCGGCGAAATCATCGGAGCTGGTAACCAGACTTTCGACGACGACACAGAGAACTCACAGAACATCGCCCGTAACCCAGGCAATGTTGTTGCTGAAAATGTATATGTTCTGAATCCCATCGAAGGTAACGCTGTTACTGACCATGACAAATACACCAAGATTGAGAATCCTGAAAGTGTAGAAAACGGCGAATTGGCATTCTTCCTGAACGGTATGCAGAGCGGCTTGGATCGCTTCTATCAGAAAATAGGTACAGATCCCATGCCTATGCCTATAAAGAAGGAAGGCGGATTGGTTTATGCTAATGCTCCGGAATACCGTTGCGACGGTACACCTTTGGGTAATACAACATACGGCAATACCGATACCGGTGGTGCTGTTATACCCGCCCACCACTTTGTAGATGGCTGGTGCACCGAGTGCGGAAAGATGCAGGAAGACTATTTGGCTGTTGTTGACGGCTTCCACGAAATCCACAATGCTTCAGAATTTGTATGGTGGTGCCAATATGCTAACTTACATTCGGATGCTAAAGCCAGGTTGATGGATGATATTGACATGGCCGGCTACAACGAAAGTTTCGTTCCCATAGGTTTGTTCAACGGTGAGTTCGACGGCCAGGGTCATACTTTCAGCAGTATCGATATCAGCGGCGGAGACTATTTCGGTCTGATCAGCCTTATCGGTGACGGTGCCAGAATCCACGACTTCTGTTTGGACGAAAGCTGTTCTATTTCGGGTAATGCATTCGTCGGCATTATCGGTGGTACCAGCGGCAGCGGTAACATTTACATCGACAGAGTCGGAAACGAAGGTAGTGTTTCGGGTAATGCCCAGAATATATGCGGTATCCTCGGTGTTGACGTGGGCGGCTCTATGACCCTGCACATCAGCAACTGCTGGTTTACAGGTACTATCCTTGCCGGTCGTGAGTCAGCTGCTATCTGCGGTTACTCTGGTGCCGACTCAGAAGTCTCCAACTGCTGGGGTGCATTTACAATCAATGAATCAGCTATTTATGATTGCGACTCCTTCACTCGCGGCTCTGCTAAGGTTACCAACTGTTTTGAGGCTGATATCGATGAGGTTTCTTCTAACAAGCAGCAACACGTCAGAGCTATGGCAGATAACCGCAAATGTAATCGTCTCCCTGTTGAGGATATTGCCAGCGGTGCTCTTTGCTACAAGCTGAACGGCGAACAGTTCACCGAGCCAGTATGGTATCAGACACTCGAAGAGGACGAACATCCTTATCCATACGACAATCACGGTGTAGTAGTCTTTGCTGCCGGCAAATACTACTCTATACTTAACGAAGAGGATATTGCCAATATAGCTGCAGATGTTCAGACTGAAGCAGAAACTACCTTTGCCGATGTAATTGCTACTCAGGCTCTGATTGACGAGTTTAAGGAAGCTGCTGAAGCATTAGGAAATGTTACCACAATTTCAGCTCTCCAAGAAGCACTGGTTGCTATTGCAGCAGCTGAGAAGGCCGTTAGGGAGAATGCAAAAGTTTATCAGGCTTACATAGACAAGTGTACAGATGTTAAGGCTTATCTTGACAACAACAAAGACTTTGCCGGTGAACTTCGCGAAGGTTTGGAGAGCTACCTCTCTGATAATGACGAACCGACCGATGAGAATCCTCTCGGTACATACGCATATATTCTTGAGGAGCACACAGCTACTGCCGATGAGATTAAGGCAGAGACAGAGCGTGTTGCCAAGTGGCTGCAGGATGCCATCAACAATGGTTATATTCCCGGCACCGATATCAGTAGCCTGATTCCCAACAGCGATTTCAGCAAGAAGAACGAAAACTGGACCAGTGGTTGGGGCAATGGTTTTGCTCAGATTAAGGACGATTCTGGCCTGTCCACCTATGGTGTTGAAGGTTGGAACACAACTGGTGATATGTATCAGACCGTTGAGGGCATGAAGCCCGGATATTATCTGGTAGGAATAAACGGATGCTTCCGTCCCAGCAACAACCGTTATAGCACCAATTATGCCGCAGGTTTCTATGCTAACGGTATATTCAACTACTTCCCCGCTGCAAGAGAGGGTATGGTTCCATTAAACGAAGCTGTTGACGGCGAGAACTGTAACCTGACAATTGCCAGCGCTTACGATCTTCCCATCTACGACGATGACTTCTCTACTAACGATGACAATGGTGCAGAACTCCTTGGTTATGTTGTTCAAGGCCCGACAGGTATGGCTATTGCTGCCAAGGTAAACCGCTACGAGGCTTATACCATTGCCAACGTAGGCGAGGATGGTAAGCTTACCATCGGTATCAAGAGCCCGGGTACCAACTATGGTAACGACTGGACAGGATGGGGCGCTCTGAAGGTTGTTTACTGCGGTGACGACGAAACAGAATGCAACAAGGCCTTGGATAAGGTACTTGAGAGCATGGCTGCCCGCGCTCAGACAATTCTTGATTATATTCCCGATGAAGAAGTTCCTGCAGCAGGTCCCAACTATCCCGCTGAGATGAAGGCAGAACTCGAAGCAGCTGTTGCTCAGATTGACGGTGCAGAAACTGTAGCTGCCAAGGCTGAGATTGCTGCTAAGTTCTCGGATATCTTCCAGAAGATCTACGAAGGCAAACAGGCTTACGTACAGTTGGCCAAAGTTGCCGGAATGCTTGACTACATCTATACTGGCAACCCATACTTAGTTGAGAAAGATCCCGAAACAGGTGACTACTACGAGACCGAGGATATGTTATTCAGTATTGATGAGCAAGATGCCCTTTACGATGCTGTCGAGGAACTGAACCATGCATACCAGGATGGAACATACAGCGTAGAGGAGGCACTGAATCCTTCTGCCTTGAAGAATCCTACAATCGCCAACATCATGCCTGGTCAGGACGAGGATGGCTACCTTCTGATTTCTACTCCCAAGCAGTTCATTGCCTATAGCACAATTGCCAGCGAAATGGATAGATATGCTAAGGGTAAGCTCACTGCCGATATTGATATGAAGGGTATTGCTATGGTTCCCATCGGCCACAACAGAGGCGAGAATGCTCAGCACATCTTTGCTGGCGAGTTTGATGGTCAGGGCCATACACTTGCTAATGTCTATATCGACGATCAGAATATTCCTTCAGGCGATTATGCCGAGCCTGCAACAATGTTCTACGAGTTACAGAATGCTACTGTCAAGAACTTCAAGCTGACCGGTGAATTCTACACCAGCCATCAGTTCTCAGGTCCTATCACTCGTTGGATGTCCGGTGCGTCAACCATCGACAACTGTGAGATTGAAGTTGCTATGCACTTTGCTTCTAACCTTGCCGGTGATGCTTCTTCCGGCGGTGTAATCGGTCGTAACGGTAGTGCAAACAGCCTTATCAGCAACTGTCTTGTTAACTGCCAGCTCATTGGCGAAGGCGAGAATCCTATATGGTACGTAGGCGGTGTAGCCGGATGGGCTGACCAGTCTCTCATCATTAAGAACACCCTTATTACCAACGAGTACATCAATGTTGGTGTAGAAGGCGATAACTCTCGTACTATCAGCCGTGGTACCAAGTGTACGCCAACCAACGTCTTTGTATCTCAGTACTTCCGTGAGGCTGAAGGAACACTTGTTACTCCCGAGCAGTTGGCAAGCGGTGAAATCTGCTGGACACTGAACGGAAAGACAACAGAAGATGCTCACTGGTTCCAGAGACTGGGTACAGACGCCACACCTCATCTGTTTACCGGCAGTAGGGTTTGGAAGTATGGAGATGAATACACGAACGTTCGTCCTAACATCCAGCTCAATGCATTTGCGTCTAACCTGAGTACAGCTACCAATGCAGAACAGGTTGTAGTAGCTTACACCCTGAATGCAGAGGCTAAGAGCGCAGCCATCAACTTCTATGCCGGTGGCGAGCTCAAGTACTCTCATGTACTGAAGGACGGCGACCTCTTTGCAGGCGGTCACGAGGTAGCTATCGACAACAGCCTCCTTGGCGTTCCTGCCGGTACCGAGATGACATACGAACTGGATGTTACCGGTGTAGGTGTCAATGTACCTACTAAGATTGGTGACAGCTACAAGGTATGGGGCCCCTACGGAATGGTCGTTAACAACAATCCTGCCAGCAAGGGCTTCGGCCAGACTCTTATGGTTGAGTCTTATCCTCAGGAGATTGATAAAATCTACATCTCTCACGACAAGCCCGGTGCTCTTTATGCATTTGATGTGAACTTCCAGCCTATCAACTCTGCCGATGGCACTCCCGGCTTCTACGGTGGTCTCCCCATCAAGGGTGAAGAACCTCTCGCTATCGCAGGTACCTACCAGTTCGACCTCAGGGATATCCGCTTCACTGAAGACGGACGTCTCTTCGTAGCCCGTGCTTCAGGCACCAGCAACAGCTCTGTCTACGAGTTGAATCCCGAAGACCTCGACGAGCCTTGGAAGCCTGTATTCAAAGGCGGTACACTCGATGAGGCTACAGGTATTACCTATGTAGGCGAACAGGAACAGTGTCGTATGGCACTTGGCCTGGCATTCGAAGGCAAGGGTGAAAACCTGAAGATGTATGTTCTGGGTGGTCAGCGCAGCAACGGTGGCAACAACACTACCGACTACAACTGCTCTGTATACAACCTGGGTACAGCTACAGAATGGACAGGTGCTCCTTCTGCCAACTTCGAACCTCTTGACGGCAAATACACCTATTCTTCTACCGATGTAGGTATCTACGAGGACCGTCAGGGTGGTCTCTGGTATATCCAGAATCGCACTACAGACGTTAATCCTGCTCTCAAGCACTTCAATGCAGCTGAAGGCAAGGAAGACTACAGTAACCTGACAGCTACTAACAGCGGAAAGATGACTATCACTCCTGACGGCAAGTATCTGGCAATCCCACAAGGCAGCGGTAAGATTGTTCTCTACGAGACCAACTACGTACCTTTGGCTAGCGGAAAGATCTTCCTCAGCCCTGTTAGTACCATCAATGTTGGCGAGACCCGCATCACAGGTTTGGCATTCGACTATGCCGGCAACCTCTACGTTGCCTCTGCCAGCACAGAGACAGTCAGTCGCTATGCTATCCCCAGCTGGAATGACAACAAGGCCGTAACTCCTTGTGCCGAGGGCTTCACCGTCGGTTCAGAGAGTGGCGATCCCGATGCTATCAAGGGCATCGATGTTAACACCGCAAACGGCGCTATCTACAACATCGCCGGTCAGCGTGTCAGCAAGCCACAGAAGGGTATCTACATCCAGGATGGTCGCAAGGTTGCAACTAAGTGAGAGAAAAGCCAAGCTCGTTTGGCTCTTCCGAACGGAAGCAAACTCGAACGAAGTTCAAGGTATCTGTTAAGTAAGTAAATACATTCTATAATTAAGAAGAGGGAGGCGTTGGCTTCCCTCTTTTTTTAACCTCTTTTTTTCAAAACTTGGCATCTTTTATCTGATTTATGCAATTTTCGATTTAAAATTTTTGATTGAATGTAAATAATTCTTATCTTTGTAGACCTATAAAACCGAAATTACAAATTTTATTAACTTAATTTATTAACTAACAAATTATTCATTCAATGAGTAAAAAACTACTTTACATGTGTTTGATGGCCATCATGATGGTCTTCAGCATGTCTGCGTATGCGCTCGACAAAAAGGACGGCGTATACCAGATTGGTACAGCGGATGACTTGATAGCATTCGCTGAACTCGTGAATGGTGGTGAGGCTTCTGCCGATGCAGTCCTGACGGCTGACATCGACAAGGGCACCGATGGTACCATGATTGGTAAGGACGGAGTCGATTACCAGGGTACCTTCGATGGCCAGGGCCACTCCATCACAATCAACATGTTCTCGGCAGGTGCGAACGGTACTGCTGTGTTCCGTAATATTGGCGCCAGCGCCATTATCAGGAACCTGAAGGTGCAGGGTACCATTACCACCGACATGAAGTATGCCGCAGGTATTGCTGCATGGAGCCGTGGTACAATCGAAGGTTGCTACATTGACCTTAATATAGTCAGCGGTGTAGCAGGAGATGCTACTCATGGTGGTGTGGCAGGTGTTACCTATCAGGGAGCCATGATCATTAACTGTCTGGCTAAGTTTACCATCAATGGTGCAACTTCTACTAACAACGGCGGTATCACTGGTTGGTGCGACGGACGTACTAACGTCATTAACTGTCTGGTAATCAATGACGGCAGCAGTTTCCAGGTTGACGGCGGAAGCGGTACCATCGGACGTAACGATGGCAACCTGCTAACCGTAGATCTGCCTAACTATACCGCCGACATCTACAACAACCGTCCCAGCGGTGCCAGCACAAACAACTATGCTACCAACGCTTGGGGTAACACCAAGTGTGTTGAGATTGTCACTTTGGACGACCTCAAGAGCGGTAAGATTTGCTACCAGTTGAATAACGACCAGAGCCATATTGAGTGGGTTCAGACACTGGGTACTGATGACTTCCCTGTTCCTGCAGCATTCGGCGACGGACGGGTTTATGCTTCAGGAACTACCAATTGTGCCGGTAAGGCAGAGGGTGAGCTTACCTATTCTAATAGTGGAACGACTCAGTCTGCCGCACACTCATTCGACAAGTTCGGTATCTGCCAGGAGTGCGGTGCCTTTAACATCTATGCCATCAACCGCGATCCGGAGGATGGTACCTTCCTCGTAAATAGCGCCGAGGATATCGATTTGGCAGAAGGTCTGAACCGTATCCAGAACGGTGGATGGTTCACCATCAAGATGACCAATGATGTTACTTACATCGCAGAGCCCGGATGCTACATCTTCAACACAAGCAACTGGTTCGACGGAAACTTCAACGGTGACGGTCATACTCTTACCATCGAAATGTCCGACTTGGGCAGCAATGCATCTTTCATGCCCCAGTTCTCTGGTACATTCGAGAACGTTATCATGCATGGTTCTATCTCCACTAACGGACAGTATGCCGGTTCTGTAACCAGCCATACACGTCGTGCACGCACCATCATCCGTAACGTTTACTCAGACATCAATATCAGCACTTCTCATACCGGTGACAACACCACTGGTGGTTTCGTTGGTGTAGGTGAAGAGAATTACAGAGTAGAGAATTCTATCTATGCCGGTACTATCGAAGGTGTTGAAGGTACAGAGTGTATAGCCGGTATCAGCGGTTGGAGCTCCGGTAACTGTACTATGGTAAACGTAGCCTTCCTGGGCGAACTTATCAATAACGGTGGTGACTCTCAGCTGATGTCTCGTAACCCCAGCAAGGTTATCCCCGCCAATAGTTACTACCTGAACGACTGCGGTATGACGGACGACCGTTTCACTCATATTGAAGAAGGTGATATCGCCTCCGGTAAATTGGCATTCTTGCTGAATGCTAACCAGCAGGGTGGCGAGAACTTCTATCAGGTTATCGGTACAGATCCTGTTCCACTGCCTTTTGCTAAGGCTGGCGGTAAGGTATATGCAGCTGCTCCCTCATACCGTTGCGACGGTACCCCCGAGGGCAACGTAAATTATTCTAACACCGAAACAACCATTACAATTCCTCCCCACGACTTTGTCGGCGGTTTCTGTACTGTTTGTGATCATATCGACGAGAATTATGTTAAACCCGCCGAAGACGGATGGTTCGAGATCGGTACTGCCGACGAGTTGGTATGGTGGTCACACTATGCTGCCGAGGTTAACCTGGGCGCCAGCTTCCGTCTGACAGCCGACATCGATATGGCCGAGCAGACCAGCGATAAGACATACGCTATCGTGGGCGACGAGACCACTCCATTCTATGGTAGTATCGACGGTCAGTTCCACACTATCAGCAACTTCCGTATTTCTTATCCCAACCAGCGTGGTGTGGGTCTGATTGCTGTATGGAACAGCCGTGCCACCAAGGGTGACGGTATGTCTGATGCCGATGCACGTAATGCCGAAGGTCAGTTCATCAAGAACATCGTACTCGACGAGACTTGCGAAATCGAAGGTCTTGGCTATTGCGGTATCGTAGGTATGACAGCTGAGTGGCCTGGTCACGTAACCTTCCTGAACGTAGGTATGGACGGTCACGTAGTATGTACCAGCGGTGCCAATGCCGGTGGTGTCCTGGGTTGTGTTATGGGTTCTACCTGTCACATCACCATCGACAACTGCTACATGACCGGTAACTGCGACGGTCCTCTGGAGAATGGTTCATTCTCAGGATGGCTGGGTAGCTACTGCGAGATTAAGAACTGCTACGCTATCGGTGTTGTAACAGGTGCAGAAGCCACCGATACCCATAAGTATTTCGCTCGTTATGGTTCTGCTACAATTACCAACTGCTACACCTTGTATGGCGGTACCGTTGACGAAGACGGACATCACGTTTACCGTATCAACGAAGAGGAAATTGCCAATGGTAAGTTCACCTACTTGCTGAACGGCAAGCAGTTCCGCAACTCCCTGTTCTATCAGGATCTGGATATTGATAAGCACCCCGTTGCTAATCCCGCTCACGGTACCATCGTTTATGCTGCCGGCGAGTATATGACAGCCAACGCAGAGACGCTTCCCGATGTAGTCAATAAGATTTCCGACTTCTATACTGCAAAGATAGAAGGTGCAGTAGCTTATACCGGAGCAATAGAGGCTATGCAGGAGAAGATTGGCGTGCTTGGCGATGCTACAGACCTGAACAGCCTGGCAGATGCCCTTGATACCATTTATGTATACGAGGGAATTGTTGACGCCAGTGTTAAGGTTTACAAGAAGTTTGCCGATAAGGTCAGCGAGACAAAGACTTATCTGGAGGAACACGAGAATGTTCAGGGTGAAGACCGCGACGAGCTGATGGCATACCTCGAGGAAGATGCTGTAACTATTCTGGAAGATCACGAGACACCCGACTCTCTGATAGAGAAGGAAATCGAGCGCATCGACCAGTGGTTGGCTCTTGCTATCAATAAGGGTTACATTCCTGGTACAGACATTACCAGAATGCTTGTTAACCCCGACTTCAGCGAAGGTAAGGATAAGGGCTGGGAAGGCGAAGTTAAGGCTACCGGTCACGCAACTGTTGAGCGCGAGGATGGCAAGCTCTATGGTATAGAGTCCTGGTCATCTAATCCATTCGCAATATATCAGACTGTTAAGGGTATGAAGCCCGGTTATTATCTGGTAGGCGTTAACGGTGCTTATCGTCCACAGAACGACCGCTACAGCTACAACTACGCTGCACAGATCAGTGCTAACGGTGTAGTTAACTTCCTGCAGACAGTAATCGAGGATCCCATCAGTGCAGCAGAAGCTGTCGACGGCGAGAATGCTCACCTTGTAGATCCTACTCCCGACCTGGGTATCTCTGAGGACGGCTTCACTACCGAATTCTCTGAAGAATATCCTGCCGACGGTTATGTAGCACACGGTCCTTACGGATTGGCTATCGCAGCCCGTGCCGGCCGTTACCAGAACTACATTGCCTGCGAGGTAGGAGAAGACAGCGTACTTACCATCGGTATTGCTAATCCTCACTCTAAGATTGGTACCAACGAATGGACAGGCGCTGCTAACGTACGCCTCACCTTCTTAGGTGGTGGCGATGAGGCTACTGATGGTCTGGCTACAGCTCTTGAGAGTCAGCTGGCACGTGCCAATACTATCCTCACCTTGTATCTGCCTTATCCCGAGGAAATTGATATCACCGAGGCTGCTTCTGCTCCTAACTATCCTGCAGAGCTGAAGGCTGCTCTCGAAGCTGCTGTAGCAGAAGCTGAAGTCGCAGAAACTCCCGAGCAGAAGTTCGCTTCTATCCAGAAGCTCTCTCAGCTCTTCCAGGATATCTATGCCGGTAAGCAGGCTTACAAGCGTATTGCCGATGATGCTCAGGCTGCAGAGTATGCACTTACTCTGATTGACCAGATTATTTCAGAGGAAGACTACAACGATATCTTGGATGGCGTCCAGAATATCTCTGGCGCATATATCGACGGTACTATCTCACTCGAGGATGCACTGAACTTCGACATTAGTAAGCAGATTCCTGCTCTTGCCAAGATTGTTGCTCCTAAGGACGAGAATGGCACCTACCAGATTAGTGCTCCTATGCAGCTGATTTACTTCAGCGCTACAGTTTCCAACGGTGGCCAGAAGTCTAACGCTGTACTTACCAAGGATATCGACATGAAGGGTCTGCCCTTCACACCTATCGCACATGGTACACGTTACAATGGTGTATTCGACGGTCAGGGTTACGCTATCACTAACCTTACCATCGGTAGCGAAGAAGAGTATTGCGATTACCAGAACACAGGTCTCTTCAGCGATATCGAGAATGGTACTGTTAAGAACCTGAAGGTTCAGTCAACTATCTACACCTATGCTAAGTTTGCCGGTGGTATTTCCGGTTACACCCGCAATGCCAGGATTCAGGATTGCGACGTCGACGTAACTGTTCACTCTCTGGTTGACGGTGACGGTACTCATGGCGGTATCGCCGGTGTTAACGAGACAGAGGGTACTGTAGTCGAGAACTGTAAGGTTCACTTCGTACTGGATGGCGAGGCTACAACCTGCTGGGGTGGTATCTTCGGCTGGTCAACCAACAAGGACGAGGTTAAGAACTGTATCATTATTGCCGAGGTTATTGCAGCTAACATGGACGGCAGCAACTCCGTAAGCCGTAACAGCGGCAACTGTACTGCAACCAATGTATTCTACACAACCAAGCTGAACGAGTCTAACATCGGTACTTACATCGATATTGCCGACGAGCGCTTCAAGACTGGTGAAATCACTTGGACCCTCAATGGCAGCAAGGCAGAAGATCCTCACTGGTTCCAGAGAATCGGTACAGAGGATATGCCTCACCTCTTCGGTGGTGGTGTTGTTTGGAAGAATGGTGCCGAGTATCAGAACTCTCGTCCCAACATCCAGCTCAATGCATTTGCTTCTAACCTGAGCACAGCTACCAATGCAGACCAGGTTGTAGTAGCTTACACCCTGAATGCAGAGGCTAAGAGCGCAGCCATCAACTTCTATGCCGGTGGCGAGCTCAAGTACTCTCACGTTCTGAAGGAAGGCGACCTCTTTGCAGGCGGTCACGAGGTAGCTGTCGACAACAGCCTCCTTGGCGTTCCTGCCGGCACCGAGATGACATACGAATTGGATGTTACCGCTAAGGGCATCACCGCACCTACTAAGGTTGGCGACGGCTACAAGGTATACTCAGCTTACGGTCTCGCTATTAATAATGTTCCCGCAAGCAAGGGCTTCGGCCAGCTCTATGTAGCTGAGTCTCGTCCTCTCAACGATGCTAAGGGTTACATCAGTGAACAGAAGCCCGGTGCTCTGTATGTATTCGATGCAACCTTCCAGCCCATTAATTCTGTGGATGGTACACCCGGATTCTATGGTGGCCTCGATATTAAGGGTAACAAGAACATTCTTACCATCTCTGGCGACTACCAGTTCGATCTTAAGAATGTACGCGTAAGCAAGGACGGCCGTCTCTTCATCGCCCGTGCTTCCGGTAACTCTACCAGCTCTGTATGGGAAGCTGATCCTGCCGCAGAACCGTCCTGCTGTTGCTTTGGCAGTAGAGGGCGAGGGTGCAGACCTCAAGCTCACCGTTCTGGGTGCTCAGCGTTCTAATGGCGAGTACAACTACTCAGACTACAAGTGCTTCACCTACAACCTTGGTACTGCTAAGGAATGGACAGGCGCTCCCAGCAGTGTATTCGAGCCTCTCTCAGGCAAGTACACCATTGCTCCGGGTCACGTAGGTATCATTGCAGATAACCGCGGTGGTCTGTGGTACGAGCAGTACAGAGCTAATCCTAAGGATATAGAGCCTTCTATCAAGCACTTCGATGCAACAGGTAAGGAGGATTATACCGATATTGTTACCGCTACATACGGCGAGGCAATCGCTATCAGCAATGACGGTACTATCCTGGCTATTCCTAAGGGCAACGGTAAGGTAGTTATCTACGAGACCAACTACTCAGTTATGGCTAACGGTCAGATCTTCCTGGAGGCTAAGTACAACTTCAATGTTGACGAGACTCAGATTACAGGTATGGCATTCGACTATGCTAACAACCTGTACATCACCTCAAGCGCCAGCAAGACGCTGAACTGCTACGCTATTCCTTCGTTCACCGACAACAAGGCCGTAACTCCTTGTGCCGAGGGCTTCACCGTCGGTTCAGAGACTGGCGATCCCGATGCAATCGCAAACGTTAACGGTAACGGTAACGCTAACAGCGGTGCTATCTACAACATCGCCGGTCAGCGTGTCAGCAAGGCACAGAATGGTATCTACATAGTAGATGGGAAAAAGGTTGCGAATAAGTAAATTCAATATCCTATAACAGAGAAAGAGGGAAGCCGCAATGCTTCCCTCTTTTTCTTTATATGTCAAAAAAGTATAATTGGCATAAAGATTCTTGCCAATATTGATGATAGAATCAAATAATTCAATATCTTTGCAATCTAATGAAGATACTTTGAAGACATGTTAGAAGAACTTAAAGAGAAAGTATTCCAGGCAAACCTGGATTTGGTGAAACATAATTTGGTGATTTTCACTTGGGGTAATGTCTCTGGCATTGACCGCGAAAAAGGGCTGGTGGTGATTAAACCGTCAGGAGTAAGCTATGCTGATATGAAAGCTGCCGATATGGTGGTTGTAGACCTTGCCTCAGGTAAGGTGGTAGAAGGCGACCTTAATCCTTCCTCCGACACCCCTACTCACCTTGTTTTATATAGGGAGTTCCCTGATATCGGCGGTGTAGTTCATACCCACAGCACCTACGCTACAGCATGGGCACAGGCCGGAAGGGATATTCCCAACATCGGAACCACGCATGCCGACTATTTCCACGACAATATCCCTTGTACGCGAAACATGAAGAAGGCCGAGGTCTTTGGCGAGTACGAGAAAGAGACAGGTAATGTTATTGTGGAGCGCTTTAAGGATATGAACCCCAACGATACACCTGCTGTATTGGTTCGTAATCACGGACCCTTTACCTGGGGCACGGATGCCGACAATGCCGTACACAATGCCGTTGTGCTGGAAGAGGTTGCCAAGATGGCCTTCATCTCCTCTACCTTACACCTTAACACACTCGACATCGTAGATCATGTTCCTTCCATGAACAAGCTCCTCATAGAGAAACACTATAGCCGTAAGCACGGCCCCAATGCCTATTATGGGCAGAAGAAAAAGTAAGCTTTTAATGAACAATGAACAATTAATAATGAACAATTAACAATGAACAATTAATAATGAACAATTAATAATTGGGGGGGATGAAAACCGATAATGCGTTAAAAAATAAAAGTCTTGCATTTGGAATAAGAATAACAAGATTATCAAAATATTTTATCAAACAAACAAGCAGTGCGGAACACCCAATTTTCACACAAATTTTATAATCAGGAACTAGTATTGGAGCTAATATTAGGGAATCAGAATTTGGCGAAAGTTCTGATGATTTTAAGCACAAGTTAAAAATCGCATTGAAAGAAGCCAACGAAACCGAGTATTGGATTGAGATTTTACATAAGAGTGAGTACATAAATGACGAACAATATGATAGTATAATTGTTGATTGTAAAGAAATCATTAAACTTTTAATAGCAAGTATAAATACCTTAAACAAAAATAATTATTAACCCATAATTAATACTTAATGGTTTTCAAACAGCATGACATTGTTAACTGTTAACTGTTAATTGTTAATTTAAATTTTAAAACTATGTTTGAAAATTTAGAGCTTTGGTGGGTAACTGGTGCGCAGTTGCTCTATGGAGGCGACGCAGTGGTTGCCGTTGACGGACACAGCAAGGAAATGGTAGAAGGCTTGAACGCCAGTGGTAACATTCCCGTGAAGATTGTATACAAAGGTACTGCCAACAGTTCAAAAGAAGTTGAAGCTGTCATGCTGGCAGCCAACAACGACGAGAAGTGCGCAGGTATCATTACCTGGATGCATACCTTCTCGCCCGCAAAGATGTGGATCAAGGGCTTGCAGCAGCTGAAGAAGCCTCTGCTCCACTTCCACACACAGTACAATGCCGAGATACCTTGGAGCGAGATAGATATGGACTTCATGAACCTGAACCAGAGTGCTCACGGTGATATCGAGTTCGGACATATCTGCACCCGTATGCGTGTGGCCCGTAAGGTGGTTTGCGGTTATTGGAAAGACGAGAAGGCTCAGAAGCAGATTGCTGTCTGGGCTCGTGTAGCTGCCGGTGTTGCCGATGCTCACAACGTACGCTGCCTGATGTTCGGTATGAACATGAACAACGTGGCCGTTACCGATGGCGACCGTGTGGAGTTCGAGCAGCGTCTGGGCTATCACGTCGACTACTACCCCGTTTCCAGCCTGATGGAGTACTTCAAGAAGGTAACAGATGCCGAAGCAGATGCTTTGGTCGATGAGTATAAGAAACTCTATACCATCAAGATTGACGAGAGCGGCGAGCAGGTTTACTGGGAGAAGGTAAAGAACTCCGCTAAGGCCGAAATCGCCTTGCGTCGTGTTCTGAAGGATGAGGGCGCTACTGCTTTCACCACCAACTTCGACGACCTGGGCGATGCCAACATCGACGATCCCAACTTCTGCGGTTTCGACCAGATTCCCGGTCTGGCCAGTCAGCGCCTGATGCAGGAAGGCTATGGCTTCGGTGCCGAGGGAGACTGGAAGACAGCTTGCCTCTTCCGTACCCTTTGGGTTATCCAGCAGGGAATGCCCACGGGATGCTCGTTCCTGGAGGACTATACGCTCAACTTTGCCGGCGACCGCAGCTCTTGCCTGCAGAGCCACATGCTGGAGATTTGTCCGCTCATTGCCACAGACAAGCCCAAGCTCGAGGTTCACTTCCTGGGTATCGGTATCCGTAAGCAGCAGACCGCCCGCCTTGTCTTCACCTCTAAGACCGGCAAGGGTATCAAGGCAACCGTTGTTGACCTTGGCAACCGCTTCCGCCTGATCAGCCAGGAAGTAGAGTGCATCGAGCCCAAGCCCATGCCTAAGCTGCCTGTGGCCTCTGCCCTGTGGATTCCCCAGCCCACCTTCGAGATTGGTGCTGCAGCATGGATTCTGGCAGGCGGTACACATCACAGCGCCTTCTCCTACGATATCAACGAGGAGTACTGGGAGGACTTTGCAGAAATGACTGGCATCGAGTATGTAAAGATCAACAAGCAGACCAACATTGCCGACTTCAAGCAGACCCTTCGCAATAACGAGGTGTATTATATGCTTAACAAGGCCCTTAGGTAACAATTTATACAATTATGGATTTAAAAGAAGCAAAAAGAACAATAGAGGCAGGAAAAGCCATTCTCGGTATCGAATTCGGCTCTACCCGTATCAAGGCAGTCCTCATCGACCAGGATAACAAGCCCATTGCACAAGGTGACCACGAGTGGGAAAACCAACTTGTTGACGGACTCTGGACCTATTCCATCGATATGATTTGGAAAGGTCTTCAAGACTGCTATGCCGACTTGCGCAAAGCCGTTCAGAACCAATATTCCTGCGACATAGAGATGCTTGCCGGCATCGGATTCTCCGCCATGATGCACGGCTATATGGCCTTCAACGAGAAGCAGGAGATTCTTTCAACTACAATATCCCCTTGCGCTGGAGTATCAGCCACTTGTATGAGTGTATTCTGGAGGACAACGAGCACGTGAAGGATATCAAGTACCTTACCACCCTCGCCGGTTATGTTCACTGGCAGTTGACTGGTCAGTTCGTGCTGGGCGTAGGCGATGCCTCGGGTATGATTCCCGTTGACCCCGCCACCAAGACCTACGATGCCCAGATGGTCAGGAAGTTCGATGAACTAATTGCACCCAAGGGCTACTCATGGAAATTGCTCGACATCCTGCCCAAGTCGCTTGTAGCAGGCGAGAATGCAGGTTCGCTGACAGCCGAAGGGGCCAGGATGCTGGATGTCAGCGGTCACCTGAAGGCAGGTATTCCTCTATGTCCTCCCGAAGGCGATGCCGGTACGGGTATGGTAGCTACCAATGCCGTTAAGCAGCGCACAGGAAACGTCAGCGCAGGAACCTCCAGCTTCTCTATGATTGTATTGGAGAAACCGCTGAGCAAACCCTACGAAGCCATCGACCTTGTCACCACACCCGACGGCTCCCTAGTGGCTATGGTACATTGCAACAACTGCACCAGCGACATCAACGCATGGGTAGGTATCTTCAAGGAGTATCAGCAACTGCTGGGTGTACCCGTCGATATGGGCGACATATACACAAAACTCTTCAACAAAGCATTGGAGGGCGACTCCGACTGTGGAGGCCTGATGACCTATAACTACGTCAGCGGAGAGCCTATCACAGGCCTGTCCGAGGGGCGTCCCCTCTTTGTCCGCTCGGCAACCGACAAGTTCAATTTGGCCAACCTGATGCGCGCCCAGCTCTACGGAGCCATCGGTGTGCTCAAGATTGGTAACGACATCCTGCTCAAGGAGGAAAAGGTTAAGGTGGATCGCCTAACAGGTCATGGCGGCTACTTCAAGACGCCTGGTGTAGGTCAGCGCATGCTGGCTGCCGCCCTCAACACACCCATCTCCGTGATGGAGACAGCAGGCGAAGGCGGAGCATGGGGAATAGCCCTGTTAGCCGGATATATGCTCAACTCGCAGCTTTCCCTGACCGATTACCTCGAGAATGTGGTCTTTGGCGGTAACACAGGTGTTTCTGTCAGTCCTACCCCAGAGGATGTGGCAGGCTTCGAGAAATACATCCAGAACTACAAGGCATGTCTGCCCATCGAGCAATGTGCCGTAGAAGTAAAAGCATAAAGCGATTGGCCCGCAGAGAAGTTATCTCTCAATGCGGGCCAATCTTTTAGCTATCTCATTAAGGGCAACAAAACGATAGCGCTGCCTCTTTATCGGAATTTGTTCATAGCTGTAATGGCGTTCTGCCGCTTTACGGCGTAAAGTCTCTTCCACTGCCGATTGGATATCTGCATTCAGGAACGTCTGCTCCGTTGGCTCCAATAACAACAGCTGCCCTCTGGAACATGCTTCAAAATAGATGCCCCCAGGTTTGTAGAAACGTTCTTGGGGCGAACCTTCCTTTGGGAAACCATCGCTAAGAAGAACCACCAAGGGATAGCCCTGCTTCCGCAAAGTACGGGCAATGAGTTGTTCTCCCTTACTGATGGCAGCCGTATAGGTGACTGCACCGTTTTGTGCTGCAGCCATTGCC
>CADAWW010000015.1 GCA_902791675.1 uncultured Bacteroidales bacterium | reverse complement strand
ACTGATAGCTAAATGGCAGTCACTCTTCTCCAGAAAACGGATTAGCCCTTTCTGTACGCCTACTGTCGATACGGTAATACGTTTTGGACTCCATGCGTATCCGTAATCCGCAGTCAGCAGTTGTGTCGCTCTTAGGACTTCGTCTATGTTGTCCATTGGCTCACCCTGGCCCATGAAGACCACATTGGTAAGCGTATCCTGTTCCGGCAACGAGTATATCTGGTTCAGGATGTCCGTTGCAGACAGGTTGCCCTGAAAGCCCTGACGGCCCGTCATGCAGAAACGGCATCCCATTCGGCATCCGGCCTGACTGCTTACGCATAGGGTGGCCCGCTCGCCGTCGGGAATGTACACCGATTCCACGAGTTGCCCGTCGCGAGTGGGGAAGAGGTACTTCTTGGTGCCGTCTGTGCTGCACTGGCAGTCCGTATAGGGGGTGCAACCAATGGTAAAGTGCGCCTTTAGAGCCTCCCGGTTCTTAAGCGAGATGTTCGTCATCTCGTCTATAGAGCAGACATGCTGAACATAAATCCATCTTGCTACCTGTTTGGCAGCAAAAGCGGGTAGCCCTGTTTCTGTAACAGTGGCTTTCAGTTCTTCGAGAGTCATCCCTAAAAGACTTTTTTTCTCCATGTGCTTACATTACGGACTGCAAATATACATTATTTATACGAGATATTGATGCTTGAATGTGTATAAAGTTGCAATTTAAGTATTATTTACATTCTTGGCGCTTCTTATCAGGAAAAAGTTTTATATCTTTGCCGCAAAACAACCATAATTGTTAATACGATGAAATTTAAAAAAATCTTTTCTTTAACACTCTCAGCCTTTGTTGTTAGTGTTTCTGTATGGGCTCAAAGTATAAGTCCAAGTACCAAATATCATTTCCAGGAAGGTACCATAGTTATTGATACTCCCCAGCGTCCTGCTGGTCAGCAGCATGTTTTGGGCCTTACCGCTCCCAAGTTATCCACCGTCCGTGTGGCTTTTGTCGGCTTGGGTATGAGAGGTCCTGGTGCCGTTCAGCGTTTTACTCATATTCCTGGCGTGCAGATTGTGGCCCTCTGTGATTTTGAGGAGAATCGTGCAGAAGGCTGCCAAGAATATCTGCGTAAGGCAGGTCTTCCGCCAGCAGCTATCTATAGCGGCGAAAAAGGGTATGAAGAAGTATGTAAAAGGTCGGATGTTGACCTTGTATACATTGCAACCGACTGGGATCACCACTTCCCCGTTGCCAAGTGTGCCATGCTGAATGGCAAGCATGCAGCCATCGAGGTGCCTTGTGCGATGAATCTGGAGCAATGCTGGGAACTTATCAACCTTTCAGAGCAGACTCGCAAACATTGTATGATTCTTGAGAACTGTTGCTATGACTGGTACGAGATGAATGCCTTGAATATGGCGCAGCATGGTGTGTTTGGCGAGATCGTAAGTGCCGAGGGTGCCTACATCCACAACCTCGATCCTTTCTGGGATTACTACTGGAAAAATCCTGACGGTTCAGACCCTGATAAATTAGGCTGGCGTATGAAGTATAATATGGAGAACCGTGGTGACCTTTACGCTACGCATGGCCTTGGCCCCGTTGCTCAGGCGCTGGATATTCATCGTGGTGACCGTTTCAAGACGCTGGTGGCTATGGATACCAAGAGTGCACATGGTAAGGCGTATGTAAAGGCAAAGACAGGTAAGGAGCCTGCCAACTTCCGTAATGGCGACCAGACAACTACACTTATGCGTACCGAAAATGGCAAGATGGTACAGATACAACATAATGTAATGACCTATCAGCCCTACAACCGTCTGTATAAGCTGATCGGTGTTAACGGTTATGCCACCAAGTATCCCGAGGCCCGATTTGCCTTGGATGGAAGTGCTGTAAAAGAGTCTGGCATTCCCCAGGTAGATAAGCTTGATACTCATGCGTTTATGAGTGCTGACCAACAAAAGGCTTTAGTTGAGAAATACCAGCATCCGATACTTAAGAAGTATGGCGAAATGGCTAAGGAAGTCGGTGGTCATGGAGGAATGGATTTCATCATGGATGCCCGTATGATTTACTGCCTCCAGAATGGTCTGCCCCTTGATATGGATGTTTATGATCTGGCAGAATGGTGCTGCCTGGCAGAATTAGGTACTATCAGTATGGACCACAACTGCGCTGCTGTTGAATTCCCCGACTTTACACGAGGTTATTGGAACACCCAAAAGGGATATCGGCATGCTTATGCTTCTCCTGCCGACGAGGCTGCTGCCGAGGCACTTGCGAAGGCCAGCACAGAGGCTCAGAAAGAGCTTACTGCAAAGAAGAAACTTTGGGAGAAGTACGATAAGGATAAGGCAAAAGCAAAGGCAAAAGCCAAGAAATAAATTTACAACTTCTCATTTTATCTAATCGACCCCTCCCCATGGCGGGAGGGGCTTTTATATGGAAGAAAAAAAAGATTTACGAAACTATATCCGAAAGCAGAAGTCGCTCTGTTCCCCCGACCAGTTAGCTGCCATGTCAGAAACTGTGGTCGGTAGTATTATGTTTGGTGGCCAGTGGGGTGTAGCCAGCACGATCCTGCTCTATTACCCTCTGGCAGACGAGGTGGATGTACGTCCCCTTATCCATATGGCTTATCAGGCAGGCCATCGTGTATTGTTACCTGTTGTTGCCGGTAAAGAACTGGAACTGCGTCTTTATGAAGGCGAGGAGTCCCTTCGTGCGGGCGCGTATAATATTATGGAACCTGTGGGATCTCTTTTCCCGCAGGAAGAATACGATCAGATAGAACTCGCCATTATTCCAGGTATGGCCTTCGATGCCATGGGCCATCGGTTGGGTAGGGGAAAGGGTTATTACGATCGCCTGCTTCCCCAGCTTACTGCTGCATATAAGATAGGTGTTTGCTATCCATTTCAGTTTGTTTCGGATGTACCCTCAGAAGAGCACGATGTTCGCATGAACGAGGTAATTTGCGGATAAATAAATTGATTTATATCATCTTTCTTGCACATTTTGTAATTTTCTGTGCATTTTTTTCTTGAAAATTTGCACACTTCATAATCTTGTGTTACCTTTGCGGCTGAAATTTAAGTTTAACCAAAGGTAGAAAGAATGAAGAAGCTACTTATTACAACATTTTTAATGTGCCTCTCAGCCACAGTTTTTGCTGGTGGCTTGAACACAAACTCTAATCAGAATGCATCTTTCGAGCGCCAGATGTCTCAGAACGGTATTATCGACCTTGCCGGTATGTATGCCAACCCTGCAGGAACAGCTTTCCTCTCTGACGGTTGGCATCTTTCATATTCCCACATGAGCGTCTGGCAGCAACGTAATATCACCACTACATTCCCCTTGTTCAGATTGAATGATGCTGCTCCTGGCCAGGATACCCACAAGTACGAGGGTACAGCCAAAGCTCCCGTAGTGCCCTCGTTATCTGTATCTTACAATCGGGGCAAGTGGAGTTTTAATGCTCATATTGCCGTGACAGGCGGTGGTGGCAAATGTCACTTCCCCAATGGTCTGGGCAGTTTCGAGTCATTGGTAAGCGGAACCATTGCCGAAGGTATCATAAGCAATATCGCCACTCAGTATGCTCAGCAGGCAATTCCTGCCATGATGGCTCAGGGTATGACCCTCGAGCAGGCTCAGGCTGCTGTTGCCGGTCCTGCCGCAGCCTATGCCGTCGGTCAGTTCAGCGGTAATCCTAATCAGTACTTCAAGTATTATGCTGCCAGTTCCCAGATGGAGGGTCACTCTTATGTTATCGGTGCCCAGTTCGGAGCTACCTATAAGATCCTTCCTAATCTGTCTGCATTCGGAGGCATCCGTGTAGTCTTCGGTACCAATGGCTATGACGGTTATATCAAGGATATCAGCTACGAGACAGCTGCAGGTCCCGGCGCATATCCCGCTATCGAACTGGACTGCAGCCAGAAGGGGTGGGGTGTAACACCTGTCATAGGTGTTGACTGGAAGGTTAACGATTACCTGAACCTGGCTGCCAAGTACGAGATTCCCACAAAGATGGTTTACAAGAACAGCAGTACACTTAGTCCCGCTGCTGCCGCCAACGATAATCTTGCCAAATACAGAGACGGTTATAAGGTTCGCGAGGACCTTCCCGGCATCCTGTCTTTGGGTGCTATGGTATCTCCCCTCAAGAATCTGCGCCTGATGGCCGGTTGGAATATGTATTTCGACAAGGCTGTTAAAAAGGGTGTTATTGCCGATGACGGAACCGAGGTTATCTACAAGGCCGGCGATTCGGATATCGACAAGAACACATGGGAAATGAATGCAGGTGTCGAGTATGACCTTTGCAAGTATCTTACCGTTTCCGGTTCATGGCAGCGTACAGCCTATGGTATCTCTGAAACAGGTATGAGCGACCTCAGTTTCAACCTTACCAACAACATGATAGCCTTTGGTGTTCGTGTTAAACCTACAGAGCACTTGAGTTTCGATCTTGGCTTCATGCATACCATCTACTGCGACCGTACCGTCGTTACTCCCACGGCATTGGGTAACAAGATAGATGTCTACAACCGTAAAAACGATGTCTTAGGTGTTGGCGTTACATACGAATTCTAAATCATACATTATTTTTTGTTTATTCGCCGTGCTTGCATTACTTCCAATGCAAGCCGGCGATTTACGTTCTGTGCCCTATGACAGCCAGTTTATGCAAGGGGCGCTTGAAAGGCGTATCTGCCAGAATATGCAGCGTTTGTGCGAAGAGAAGTATCAGCCTGACCACGTATTCCTTACGATGGAGCAAAGCGGCGGGTGGCCTGGTGACACAGAGGGACGTACCATCTTGGCATTAACACTTGACGCCCAGGCATTACATACAACTTCCGATAATCTGCAGGAAATCCTGCACAGACTGCCTTCGCACCTCAACGAACGCGGATACATGGGGCCTGTGTATCCGGATTTTATCCACGAGCAACAAATCTCGGGCAACGGGTGGATGCTGCGCGGATTGTGCGAGTACTACGAATGGAAGGGCGATACGGCTACACTCGATATCATCCGGCGCTTAGCACGTCAACTGTTCTTGCCGTGGCGCGGACAATTCTGTACATATCCCATTCAGGCGGCCGAACGTCAGCCGAACGTTGGCGGTGCATCCGGCCATACTGTCGGACAAGTCGGACATTGGCAACTGTCGAGCGACGTAGGTTGCCTCTTTATCGGTATGGAGGGGCTGATACATGCCTATGCTGTGACTCATGACGAGGAACTGCGCCCTGTCATAGACGAACTCATTGATGTCTTTTTGCGTATTGACCTGTTATCCATTAAGGCTCAGACCCATGCTACACTTACAGCCCTGCGCGGACTCTTGCGCTATGCTGCTCTAACAGGCGACAGGCGCTATATTTCCGAGGCTGCCAGCCGTTTTCTCCTATATACACAATATGGTATGACGGAGAATTTTGCCAACTACAACTGGTTCTGCCGTTACGATACATGGACCGAACCATGTGCTATCGTCGACAGTTACCTTCTTGCTGTCCAGCTATGGCAGCAAACGCGTGATGTGGCCTATCTCCAATGGGCAGAGCAGATATACTTTAATGCTTTGTGCCGAGGACAGCGTCATAATGGCGGTTTCGGTTGCGATAATTGTCCGGGGAAGGGTAGCGGCACACCTGCTCTGAAGGTTAGTACACCCGAGGCTCACTGGTGTTGTACCATGCGAGGTGCCGAGGGACTTTCCAATGCAGCCCGTTACAGTATGTTCCAACATGCCGACACGCTGTTTTTCCCTTTCTATCGCCCTGCTGCTTTTAAGGCAAGTATCCGTAAACAGCAAGTCGGGATAACCGAACATACGCAGTATCCCTTTGATGGCTGTGTCAGTTTTTCCTTTGCTATTCAGAGGCCACTTCGTTTTACCCTATGCTTACCATGCTATGAATGGATGGAAGATATCCGTGTACAAGTCAATGGTAAAAAGGTATCTGCAGAGAAATGCCAGGGTTTTCTCTTACTTCGTCGTAAGTTCAGTATGTCTGATAAGGTAGAGGTGCATTTTCGGCTTGCCAGCCGCAAACTGCCGATACTTAATCCCCAAAACGCTCTGCCCGGCTATACGCACCGCATTCAGCATGGTCCCCTTTTGATGGGGAAACGCGAGGATAGCGATGCTCTTGTACCCATATGGCACATGATGGATGCATCGGTCTGGGATTCCTCAGCATCCGGTCTTCAGATTCTCTTTCCAGAAGGTGATTGAGTCCGGCAATCCGTGTCTCTCCTTTGTTTTTTGATTTAATTCCTTTGTTTTTTGGCAAATGGGGGGTGGCGGTTTCGTTAATTGCTTTTTTCTTTGTAGTTTTGCATGTGGTAAATAACCATTTCACTATAATAACCGTCAATTAATCATCATGCAACGTATAAAATCTTTATTTTCTGCAATTCTCATTTGTGGAATTCTCTCTTCTGTCCATGTTTATGGTTGGACGAATCCCATGGTTCTTCCTGGCCTGCAGAATCGTAGTCTTGGTGACCCCTATATTATGAAGTATAATGGGTATTACTATCTTTACGTGAGTGCTGGAGACAGGAACATTTACTGTTGGCGGACAAAGGATCTGATGGAATGGTCAACGGCCTTTGTGTGCTGTACCGATGAGACTACTGCCGTTGCCTATGCCCCAGAGGTCGTTTATTGGAACGGTACATTCTATATGTGTACCTCGCCACGGGGCGGAGGGCATTACATACTTACTAGCAAAAGTCCTATAGGTCCCTTTGTTCACAAGACGGGAAATCTGGGACGCGATATCGACGGTTCTTTCTTTACCGACGACGACGGTAAACATTATTTCTATCATGCCAACAACCAGGGAATACGTGGTTGTACCATGCCCACCAACCTGTCTTTCGGCAACGATGTGGATCTGGGATGTTGTATCACCGGACAATGGACAGAAGGTCCGTGTATGTTCAAGCGTAACGGCTATTACTATCTGCTTTATACAGGTAATCATGTGTGGACAAACGGCTATCGCATAGACTATGCCGTGAGCCGGAGTGGAGCGCTTTCCGGTTTCGTTCCGCAAAGCGAACAGAATCCGATCCTCGTTGATACCGAGACGCCTACCCATAAGGCACTTGGACATGGGACAGCATTTATCGGTCCCGACCTCGATACTTATTTTTTCTGTTATCACAATTTGCAGGACAATAAGGCGCGACGTCTGCTTAATTTCGAACGTATAGGGTGGTGTGGCGACAAGCTGATGATGACTGGTCCTACCTGTTGGGAGCAGGATGCTCCTTTAGTAGCAAGAAATGATTACTTCGAGCGTATTGACTTGGGAGACGAGTGGTCCGTCCAGGGAGGCGAATGGAGCATAAAGGAAAAAGACCACCTTCATCAGGCCCTCGATTCAGATACCTGTAGGGCTCTTTTCACTCCCTGTTCATATGACAGTTATACGGCAGAGTTTACCCTGCGTACTGCACAAGAAGAAGGAGGATGGGTCGGCTGTGTTTTCTCGTACCGGAATGAGCGTAATTACACAGAAGTTCTTATAGATGCAGCGTCCAATGCGCTTGTGCTGAACGACTACGTCGAGGGAGTCATAAACATTACACGTAGTGCAAAGTTGCCAGCCGACTTCGACCCTGACTGCTGGCACGCCATCCGTATCGAGAAGAACGTCAAACGTGTAAGGGTATATATCGACGGTATGCGTAAGTTCCAGGTAAGCTTGAACGAGAATGGCGGACAGATAGGATATGTAACCCATGCTTGTAAGGGCGACTTTTCCTATATTGCCATAAGCCCCTATGTGGACGGTAACGGAATACTTGACGTCAGCTTGCCCCTTCCCGGCATGATCTCAGCCAGCTTCTGTATGGAAAAGACCGGGGATGTGAAATCTGTCGCCTACGCTCAACCTGTGGGTTCTGCGTATGCTATGCGTTGCCCTGCAGGAAACAGCATGAAGTATAGAGTCAATGTTCAGGCCGATAATGTCTATAACATCGGTCTTCGGTACAAATCAGCAGCCGTCTCTCATGTTCGCCTGCTCATCGATGACGAGGATGTTACCGGTCAGATAGAGCTCCCTTCCTCCCGGTCTTCTGTCCTGGTTCAGACGCTTCGGGATGTACCCATACCGGCAGGCGTTCATGTGCTTACGCTGGAGGTAATAGACGGAACACCAACGGTGTATGAGTATAATATCAGGCGAGGGGTAAGAAATCCCCATATTATGAGCGACAATTTCGATAATGGATTCAGCCCCGAGTGGGGATATACCGAGGGTAACTGGACTATTGTGGACGGCCAGTTGGAATCTACAGGAAAATACGGCAAGATGCTCATGGGAGGGTTTGACGACATTCATCTTACGGACTATACCGTAGAGTGCGACGTCATCTACACCAGCAGCGAGATGAACGGAGGCCTTCTCTTCCGCACGACGAATGCCTCTACAGGCGGAGCCGATGACAATCCTGTGCTGGGAACGGATTTCCTGCAGGGATACATTTTCCTGGCCGGAACCACGTCGGTAGCCTTGGGCAAGCATAACTATGGTTGGCAGACATTAGCCTCGGCCAGTAAGAGCATTTCTCCCTCTATACCCCACCACATGAAGGTGGAGGTTAAGGGCGCGAATATCAAGTGCTATCTCGATAATATGGAAAAAGCACTCATCAACTATACAGATCCTCTTCCGTTCATTACCGGTAGAGCGGGTTTCCGCGCACATAATTCCAGCATTCGCTTCGACAACTTCATCGTTACGCCCGAAAAGAACGGTGAGACCTCTGTTCCATTTGTTACAGAGCACCGGCCCGTTAATTCAACGGTAAGGATATATAATCTGCAAGGTCAGATGATATCCCCGGAAAGCAAGAATCTGAAGGGCATATACATAGTAGAGGACGGTTCGACCAGCCGGAAAGTTTTTCTCAATCGCTGATAACGGAAAAATAGGGGAGAGGATAAGATATTTATTCTCTCCTTATTGTTAATCACGTTATCCGTCACCTTATTAAATAGTTTTTTTCTCTTTTCTTTTCCTTTTTTTTTGTGATATAATAAAATAAAGTCGTAAATTTGCGACAAAAATAGACCATATACGTAAATATTATATTTATTAACCAATTAAACAGTTTAACTTTTACAATGAAACATTTCTACTCAAAACTTTGTGTAGCGGCTTTTGCTTTATGCTTAGGCCTGACGGCAAGGGCAGAAGTAGGTGTTGTTGACGGGGTGTACCAACTGGGTTCTCCCGACGACATGCTCGAATTTGCCCAAATTGTACTCGACAACAATGGAGAGGTGGATGCTGTCCTGACGGCAGACATCGACATGAGCGCCTACCCCGAGTTCACTATCTCCTCGAGCGACATCTCATACAAGGGCGTATTTGATGGTCAGTTCCATACTGTTACTATCGGGTATGAGAACAACGAGAACGAGTATGTATCTCTGTTCCGCAAGCTAGGTGCAGGAACCATCAGGAATCTGGTGGTTAAAGGTAGCCTGCATGCCATTGGCAAGCATTGTGCTACTTTGGTAGGTCAGAGTGTATCAACAGGTACCATCGAGAATGTCGTTACCGATGTGGCTATCAACACCACAACAGTAGGTGACGGTTCTCATGCCGGCCTTATAGGTAGTGTTACCAGCAGTTCAACAACTACCATTAACAATTGTGTTATTGGCGGCTCCCTGAAGAGCGAGGGTATGGCCTCTTCACAGTGTGGAGGTGTAATCGGATGGGCAGACGGTAAGGCCGCCCTGAACAACGTGCTCGTTATCTGCGAGTTCGAGATTGCCGGTAGCGATAACGGCCAATGGGGTAACCTGACGTTTGTCCGTAACCCGGGCAATTCCACCCTGAACAATTGCTACTATCTGAACCAGCTGGACGTGGTGGATGCTAACGCTAAGCATATAACAGCAGAGGAACTGGAGAGTGGTGCCGCATGTGTTGCCCTGAATGTGGGCAATACAGAAACTGCATGGTTCCAGAATCTGGGTACTGACCTTGTTCCCGTTCCTAACCCTTCTCATGCCAAGGTCTTCCGTATAGGCCGTTCTCATTGCGACGGATCTCCTTACGATGAGGTTTCCTACAGCAATACCGAGGGCGCTTCGGAACAAGATGACCATGACTTCCAGGATGGCGTATGTACCTATTGCCATACGGTTAACGAGAATTACCTGACAGCAAACGAAGACGGTTTCTACGAGCTGAGTAATGCCGCAGAGCTCTGCTGGTTCACTTATATGGTCAGGGCCGGACATACCGATATCAACGGACGTCTGACCGCTCCCATCGACCTGGATGGTGCAGACTATGCTCCCATCGGTACCACTTCTCTGCCTTATGCAGGTACCTTTAACGGCGGTATGTATGCTATCTCTAATGCCAATATGATGATTTTCGGTACCGTTAATGGAGCCACCATCGATGGCATTAATGTCGTAGGCGGTGTTGTAGGCGGACACGACAATGCTGCTCATACCGGTTCTATTATCGGACATTTCCGTTCCGGTACCTTAACACGCAGTTTCAGTACTGCCAGCGTAGAAAACGGCAAGGGTGACTGCGGCGGTCTGATTGGTAAGATCGGTAGCCCTGCTGTTATCAGCAACTGCGGTTTCGCCGGTAACCTTACTTGCGGCTGGAGTGCCGGTCTTGTATCAGGTTCTACCGACGGTAACGATACCGATGTTACTATAAGTGATATTCTGCTCGACGCTCGCAACGTGACATACGGCAATGGTGACGGACACGGTCTGTTGGTTGGCTGGTTCCACGATGGAGTAGGCCAGAAGACCTCTAATATCTGGGTTATAGAAGGAACCTCCCTTACAGATATCGTAGGTTACAAGCACGAGGAGGCTGTAGTTCTTGCTACAACTCACAGAATCTCAGATTCTGATGCACTTACGGGTATGGCTGCATTTGGCCTGAACAGGGGTAACATTACCTCTCCCGCATGGTTCCAGACACTCGACGAGGACGATGCTCCGACCCTTGATCCTACCCATGGGGTAGTGTACATGATCTCCGAGGGTCAGTATACCAACGATATGGCAGAGTTCCGTAAGAACGTTGTTACTGCCGGTAAGGACTATGCCGAGAATGTGATTGCCTATAAGGGTGATATCGAGGCATACGAAGCAGCCCTGGATGCATTTGCAGCCCTGGATGCATTCGATGCCGATGTATATAATGCCATGATGGAGGCACGCGCTACCTTAGAGGCCAGCGCAAAAGCTTATAAGCAGTATACAGACCGTCTGGCTGAAATTGTTGCCTACGTCGGGGAAAACAGTGATGCTTTCTATGGTACAACCTACGAAACATTACTTTCTTATATCGAGGAAGAAGTAGAGCCCAACGAGGAATTCCCCAATGGTTCTGCCGCCTATATCACAGAAAACAAGACACTCACAAGCGAGCAGATTGTGGTTGAGATGATCTTCATGAACAACCTCCTGGAGGCTGCCATCAAGGCAAACTATCAGAAGGGTACCGAGATTACCAACCTGATGGTGAATGCCGACCTCTCTGCCAAGCCTAACTTTGACGGCTGGACAACCTGGAAGGATGGCTCAACCCTTACAACAGGTACCGTGGAAGGCGTAATGACGGCCGGCGAGGTGTGGAATGCCAAGGCCGATGTTCACCAGACCCTGACAGGCCTGAAGAACGGTGTTTACGAGTTGCGTGTAAATGCTGCCACACGTCCTGCATCTAACGCCTTCAATGCCAACGATAACTATATTGCCTATCTTTATGCAAACAATGACGAGAATTACATTCAGGCACTTACCGAGGATATGGTAAGCGGAGACAATGCTATAGACGGCGTGAACTGTCTGCTTACTCCCGATGCCAACGGCAATGTCGACGATTCGTTGTTTGTCGACGACACTTACCACTATGTTCCTCATGGTCCTGTTACCTGTGCCTATGCTTTCAAGGCCGGACGCTACGAGAACCGTGTCATTACAAACGTAACAGACGGTACCCTTACCGTGGGCTTGCGCATTCCCGGAACAGGTCTGGCTAACGACTGGATCGGCTTCGGCAACTTCCGCCTGTTCTACCTGGGTACTACGGATGAGGCTGCAGAGCTGATGGCCGATGGAATGGAATCCTATATCGAACGCGCCAACACGCTAATCGAATACATCGGTGTTTCGGATATTCCAAATTCAGACGACGAGACATTGCCTCATTACAAGTCAATGCCTAACTTCTCTGCCGAGCTCCGTAGCGAGTTACAACAGCTGGTCGGCGCCGTAGAGGGCAAGAATGCCGAGGAACTGCTTGGCATCTGTGCTCAGTTCACCGATGTCTTCCACCGCATAGACAGCTGCAAGGAAGCATACATCGAGCTGATGGATAATGCTCTTGCTATGCTGGATGCATGCTATAATGATCCCGATTCTCCTCAGGAAGAGGTTGTTGAGATGCAGAATGTTGTGGATGACGTTGTCTCTGGCTGGGAACAGGGAACATTCAGTATTGCTGAGGCCAAGGCTATGGAGGCAATCAAGAATACTGCCTTCTACCAGCGTTACTTCCAGGGTGCTCCTGCCCTCAAGGGCGGCTTCTATCAGTTGGCAACAGCCGACGATATGGCTTGGTTCGCCAATAACGTCAACAGCTTGGGCAATACCCAGCTCAACGGCGAGATTGTTGCTCCCATCGACCTTGCCGACAGCCAGTTCGCTCCCATCGGTACCGTGGCTACACCTTATGCCGGTACCTTCAAGGGCAACCTGTATCCCATTACCAATGCCAACATGATGATCTTCGGAACTACCCAGGGTGCCACCGTCGACGGTATTAATGTTCAGGGCGGAAGTGTAGGAGGCAGCGACAATGCCGAGCACACCGGGTCTATCTGCGGTACCTTCCAGGGAACCATGACACGCTGCTACAGTAATGCTACCGTAGAGAACGGTAAGGGCGACTGCGGCGGTCTGATTGGTAAGATCAAGAACAACTCAACCGTTAAGAACTGTATGTTTGCCGGTAACCTGCTCAGCGGATGGAGTGCAGGTCTTGTGGCTGGTGCAACAGACGGAGACGACCACTATGTTGTTATCAGCGACATTATGCTGGACGGCCGCAACGTTACATATGGCAACGGCGACGGACATGGTATGCTTGTAGGATGGTTCCACAATGGAGTAGGTAAATACACTTCTAACATCTGGGTTATCGAGAGTCCTTCTCTTACAGACATTGTCGGCTACAAGCACGAGGAATCTGTTGTCAAGGAAAACACCACCTACGTTACGGCTGAAGAGGCTGCAACAGGTGTTGCCGCATACGGTCTGAACCGTGGAGAGACAGAGAAGCCTGTATGGTTCCAGACATTGGGCAAGGACGAAGTTCCCACACTCAGTCCTGACAGTAAGGTCGTACTGTTAGTCGACGGCAACTATGTAAATGCCGGTGCAGACGACGAGGATGCTGTAAATGCCCTGAAGACAGAGCCGCAGATTGTGAATGTCTTCGATCTGAACGGCCGTATGGTGCTCCAGGGAGTTGACAGCAGAACGGGCTTACGCTCGCTGCCCAACGGCCTGTACATCATCGGAGGCCGTAAGGTACTGAAGTAACACGTTCTTATCTGATACAAAAGAAAAAAGCTGTCCGTTACGGGCAGCTTTTTCTTTTTTTAGGTTTTCAGTTCATGCAGCCTGCACGTGTTGTTCCCGGGATTGTGCATGTGTAGCCTCGGGGAGTCTGCAAATGAAGACAATGCAAGTACTTACTTCTTACATCAGATATCTTCACGGTTTTCCCAGTTATTCTGTGATTTTCCTTACTTGTTTGGGCGTAAACGCCTTGCTTGTGGTCTCATACCCCCTGGCGAGGAATGCGTTTGTTGCGACTGGTACGTGTCTTTTTGGAAAAGACCATTCGGCCAAACGTACCGTTAAACAGTTCTTTCCTATAGAAATTGCGTATGGCATACGGTGTAAAAGAAACCGATTTTGATACATTCTGTCTCTTCTCCCAGGTTGGGCATCTTAGGGACAGTACCTTTACTAATGTCGTATTTCATTGATTTTCTGCTTTTTAGATGAATAATTTGTTCGCTGTCTGTTCCAGTTCCAGTTGTTCCAGTTTAATTTCGAGTACCCCCAACATCACCTATTATCATATATAACTATATATATATTAATAAGTTATAAAGTCTTAAGAAAGGGGTATGGCACCTCTTTTTTTAATTGGAACAATTGGAACTGGAACGCAGACGATTTTTCACTCACTCCTCTACCAGGCCATAAAGTGCCACGCATAACTCGTTGTACACTCCCATGGCATAGCGCTCCAGTCGGAAGCTGATACCGAGACGCCTACTCATAAAGCTCTTGGGCATGGGACAGCGTTTGTAGGACCAGACCTTGATACTTATTTTTTTCTGTTATCATAATCTGCAAGGTCAGTTGGTATCGGCGGAAAGCAAGAATCTGCGGGGGCTATATATAATAAAAGAGGGCTCCGGCAGCCATGTTTTTTTTAATGGCAGATAACTTTAGACCTTAGACCTTATGTTACTTCCAATGCGCCCATTTGGTTTCGAAGTCCCAGATCTGGGCATCGAACTTCATGGCGCGTGCGCATTCTTCCTTTGTCTTGTCCTTAGGAATACGAGGGCCTTTCATGTTCACAAACGGCTCTCCTGCATCGTAGGCAGCAAGAACGGCATCGAAGAACATCTGCCAGCGGACCTTGTAGAAGGTTTCCACTAGGCCGTCCCAGTCGCGGTTCGCATAGTCCGTAAGTTGGTAGCTGTCACCCCAGACGGTAATGATGGTGCGGGCGTTCATCTCGAAATAGTCTTTCTCTGCCTCGGTATCGCCCCAGGAACGGGCATCACGGATCCAATTGTCGAGCGAGAACTCTTTGCAGTCCTTTATCGCTTCCACCATCTGGTCGCACATCCCCAGGAACTCCTGCGAAGCTGATACCATACCTGCTCTGTCGCCAGCCTTATAGGCATCTGCAAAGCGTTTCCTTACGGCCAGAGCTCTGTTACGGATAGACTGACGGCGGGTGTTGGCAAGGTCGAACCTCAGGTAGTTGGACGAGCCCTCGACCTTCTCCAGGATAGCCAGCGCTTCGTCCAGATTCTTGATGTCATATCCTTTGCGGAGCTCTGTCGTCCAGTTCCATTCGCCCTCAAGATTAGGGTGTGCGTTGATAATGCCGGCTGCACCGGTACTCGTGTGCGTGGTGCAGACCTTGTCCACCATCATGTGCCAGAATGCACGGTAGTTCGCATCCGCCCGGCCCAGATGGCGGTCGGCAATATTGTCGATATATGCATCGAAACCGATGCCTGTGTCCCATGCCTGAGTCATCAGAGCTTCGTAGACAGGCTCGTTGATGCCAAAGCCTTCCAGGGTGGAACCGATGCCTACAAACTCGCTTCCGCCCTCTTTCTTTACGCCGGCAATCAGCTTGGCGTTATGCTTGTAGTCACCCTCGATCTCTGTCATGCCTCCGAAATTGCCCAGATAGCACCAGATGAATTTATGTCCGTAGAAATGTTCGGTCATTCGCCAAATCTCGGTATAGTCGCACTCGTAGTCGAGCATAATCATCCTACCCTGGGGAACAGCCGTAAGGTAGGCCTTGATTCGCTCGGGTGTCCAGGCTTTCTTGTTGCTGATGAAGAGCCATGCCATCTGAAGCCAGACAGCTTCGGGGTCAACGCTCGAAAGGGATTCATAGACACCGGCTGATATCTTGGCCAGCGAATCGGGTTCCCAGGATGGGGGAGAGACCTCGTTGAAGAGGTCTATACCATAGATGTGGTTGGTGTCGTACATCTTGGTCTGCTCCTCTAGGAAATCCTTCTGGATGCGGGCAAAGATGGGGTCGGAGGGGCTCAGGTATGTGCAGCGGTACTTCTCGGCGAAGTTACACCAGCGGTTCACCTTTGAGGTTCTTATGCCCGGCACCGCCTGTTCCAAGTCGGCCGGGACATGCCCTGCGAAAGCTGGGAGTACGGGCGTCATGTTCAGCTCGCGCTCTCGTTTCAGAATCTGCTTCTGAAGTTCGGCCTGTCCGTCAATCCAGCTCTGAGGAAGCGGCCCTTGCCAGCGGTCTATGTTTATCATGCGTTGCCAAGGCAGATGGGCAGGACCCGTAAAGTAAGCTCGGATCTGCTCGTCCGTCATGCCGTATTTGCGCCATACTTTCTGCCAGACAGCCTCTTGTCCTGTAATGGCAAGCGGCATGTTCACGCCGTTCAGCGCCATCCAGTCAATGAAACGCTCCCATTGCGGCCACTTCCACCAAGGCATCGTGTAGCCGAAGGTGCAGTAATTCAGGAAGAACCGGATGGGCACTTCCACCTTGCCCGTCACCTTCTCGGGAACCTTCGGCATCGTCTTGGGAAGTTCTACGGGGTTAAAGTCGTGCCAGCTCACATTTGCCAGGCAGTACTGCTGGATGTAGCGGTTCAGGCCTACCGCCATAGAATTGGCGTTGTTTCCCCGGATAAGGACTTTCCTGCCCTTCTGGAGCAGTTCGTACGAATCAGCAGCGGATTCGGTTTGTTCAAAGATTACGGCTTTTGCCTTGCTGCCCATCACTCTGCGAGCCAGCGCTTCTGCAGCCTGTTCGTCGGTAGTCTTGAATGACATCAGGGCCAGTGAGACCACCAGAAGCAGAGCCGATTTGAAAAAATGTTTGTTTTTTGTCATAGTAATATCTTTAACGTCCGCAAAGGTACAAAAAGAAAATTTAACGCAAAAAGAAAACTGAAATATTCTTATTGCCCGTTATCACTTTTTCGCGCGCTTTAAGAATATAATGTAATGTAATTGGGTGACAGAGGTTCCTGTTCCTTGCCACCTGCCTTGTCAGCAAAAGAGCCCTTCAGCCTTAAACTGCCTTGTAAGAAAAGTTGTCAAACTGGGCCTTGCCGTCCTGGCCGTAGCAGAAGAGACCTATGCGGATGCCTTTCCAATGGCCGTTGTGCATCGTGAAGGGCTCTCCGGCAGGAGAGAAGGTGCGGCCGTCCAGGCTGTAAAGGAACTGGTGAGTATGCCGGATACAGTCGTTCCTGACGCGTAGGAAGACCTTCTTGAAACGTCCTTTACGGATGAGTGTGCGTTGTCCGTCGGACTCCACAAATATGCCCTCAGGCGTAATGCCAATACCACGAAACTCTTGTCCCGTACATGCCAGTCCGGCAAAGCAGTTGCCGCGAGCTTCCAGTAGTGTAGTGCTTTCGCTTATGTAACCCATCAGCTTCTGAGTGAGCATGTTATGACTTTCCTTTAAGTTGTTGGCAGGCAAGGCGTGAAGGGTAAGATAACCCTTTCGCTCGGTCAGACTCCAGAAGTCGTTCCTGGGATTGTGGTTCCATTGCCATTGCAGGCCTAACGGGCCGGAGAAGTCGTCGTCGGTCTGAGGAAGGGAACGTCCGGCTGAGGGGATAGGTTTCTTCCAGGAGGCTACGGGCTCTCCAATGCCGTTTCCGTCCTTATCCACTCCCATCAGGGGCCACTCGTCCAGCCATCTGGCAGGCTGCAGGTGAACAACACGGCCCCGCTCGGGTGTATCCTGGAAATGATAGAACCACCAGCTGCCGTCAGGCGCATCTACTAAGGCTCCTTGGTGAGGGCCGTTGATTCCGGTACTACCTTGTTCCAATACGATACGACGCTCGTAAGGACCGTAGATGTTTGTCGCGCGCAGAACGGTCTGCCAGCCTGTTCCTACGCCGCCTTCGGGGATAATCAGGAAGTAGTAACCGTTACGCTTCAGCCATTTCGTCCCCTCGGCCACAGGGCCGGTATAGACGGTTATGCCATCGTCCAGCAACTGGCGTCCGTCGGCTGACATCTTGTGTACAATGATAGGGCCGGCCCCATGCTGGCTACGGCCTAAATAAGCCTGGCCGTCGTCGTCCCAAAGAGGGCAGGGGTCTTCCCACTTGCCGACACGTTTTACCAGATGTAATGGTTCCCACGGACCGCTGGCACTGGTAGCCGATGTCATGTACAGGCCTTCGTCAGGCGTGCAGAAATAAACGTAGAAACGTCCGTTGTGGTAACGGATGGCAGGGGCCCACGAACCGCCCCCGTAATGCCGGTTATCATCCCAGCCGGGCTCGTCAATACGGTTGTATATCTGACTCAGGTAGTGCCAGTTGACCATATCGTCAGACTCCAGCACTTGCATACCCATGAAGTGGAAATCGGAGGCAACCATATAGAATCTGTCTCCCACACGGATAACGTCAGGGTCGGAGAAATCGGCATTCAGTACGGGGTTTGCGTAGGTTCCGTCGCCTTGGTCCCCCCAGGCAGTCTGTGCGTATGCCGGCAAGGATATGGAGCCCAGCAGGATAAATAGAGCAAATATTTTCATCTTTCTCTTTTTTTTATGTTCTACGTCTGCAAATATATGATTTTTCCGTTCATCCTGTTTGAAAATGATTTTTTTTTTGTACCTTCGCGCCAAAATAATAAAATAATTATGGAATACAGAAGATGCGGAAGGAGTGGCGTGTTGCTGCCGGAGATCAGTTTGGGCATGTGGCATAATTTCGGATGCCTGACACCGTACGAGACTTCGAGGGCAATAGCCCTGACAGCTTTTGATAGTGGAATCGTGCACTTTGACCTTGCCAACAACTACGGTCCTGAGCCGGGTGCTGCCGAGTATTTTATGGGCAGTATGATGCGCGGTGACTTCTGTGCCCACAGAGACGAGCTGTTCATCTCTACCAAGGCTGCATACGATATGTGGGAAGGTCCTTATGGCTCGTGGGCATCAAGAAAACACATGATAGCCAGTCTGAATCAGAGCCTCAGACGAATGAATCTGGAGTACGTGGATCTGTTCTATTGTCATCGGTACGACCCCGAAACACCCCTCGAGGAAACGTTGCAGACGCTGGTAGATGTAGTGCGCCAGGGAAAGGCTCTGTATATAGGTCTGAGCAGGTGGCCCCTGGAGGCATCCCGATTCGGGTACCATTATCTGCGTCAGCGGGATGTTCCCTGTCTGATCTATCAGGGACGGCTGAACCTGCTGGATCAGGCTCCTTTGCAAGAAGGAATCCTGAAGCAATGCCAGGATGACGGAGTAGGGTTTATATCATTCTCGCCTCTGGCACAAGGCCTGTTGACCGACCGTTACCTGAACGGTATTCCTGAAGACAGCCGGATTGCCCACGACCCCCGTTTCCTAAAAGCGGATGTCCTGACCCCGGAACGGTTGAGTCAGCTGAGCGCCCTGAATGATATAGCAGCACAGCGAGGCGAGAGTCTGGCAACAATGGCCCTTTCGTGGATTCTGCATCAGAAGGGCGTGACAAGTGTGATCGTAGGTGCCAGCTCGCCAGAGCAGCTGAAACGTAACCTGAAAGCGACGGAATCGGCCGACTTTACCAATGAGGAAATACAACAAATTAACAAATTAACCCAATAAGAAAAATGAAAAAAACTTTTCTGACCATTGCCCTTGCGGCAGTATGCATGATGGGGTGGGCCCAGAATGCCGAGATGTTCCAACCCTACAAGCAGACCAGTTTGCGCCTGCCCAGCGTACCGCTGATTGTAAGTGATCCTTATTTCTCCGTTTGGAGTCCGTACGATAATCTTACCGACGGATCAACCCGCCATTGGACCAATGACGAAAAGCCCTTGGAGGGTCTGTTGCGTGTAGATGGCACCACTTATCGCTGGATGGGTGCTGCGCAGAGAACTTTAATGGAGAGTGTTATTCCTATGTCGAACGAGGCAGAGTGGGAAGCCCAGTATACCAGTCGGAAACCTGCTGACGGTTGGGAGAAGCCCGACTTTGATGCTTCTGCCTGGAAAACAGGCAAAGGTGCCTTCGGTTCGGATAACTACGATAATATCCGCACCCCCTGGACCAAGGAGGACGACCATATCTGGGTGCGCCGAACAGTGGAGTTGACTTCCAGTCAGCTCGAAGGCGACCTTTACCTTATTTTCTCGCACGACGATGCCTGCGAGATCTACATCAACGGAAAGAAAGCCGCTACAGGTATTATGGATTATGTGGATGGCGTAGTGGTCCGTCTGGACGGTGAGAAGCGCGACTTGCTGAAGCAGGGCAAGAATGTGTTTGCTGTACATTGTTATAACAAGACGGGCGGCGCCCTTGTCGACTTCGGCGTGTTCCGTAACATAGCCAAAGGTAACGAAAGTATCAAGACGGCTCAGCAAAAGAGTGTGGATGTGTTGGCTTGCAACACATATTATACATTCAGCTGCGGTCCTGTAGAGTTGGATGTGGTGTTCACAGCTCCCCATATCATCGACGATTACGATCTCCTCTCTGCTCCCATCAACTATATCTCTTATCAGGTACGTTCTACAGACGGTCAGAAGCACAACGTGCAGTTCTACGTCTCTACCACGCCCCAGATGGCTGTGAACAAGGTGCATCAGCCTACCATATCAAACAGGGTTTTCGAGAACGGCAAACAATATCTGAAGGCCGGAACCATTGAGCAGCCCATCCTGGCCAAGACGGGCGACGGCATCTGCATCGACTGGGGATATGTATATCTCTCTGGCGTAAACGGACGGCTCTCTCTGGCATCGGACAACGATATCAAGACACAGTTCCTGGCCGACGGCCGTCTGCCACGCGGCGAGCGCGAGGTGGTTTGTCAGAAGCAGGTCTCTTTGCCCACATTGGCATATGTCCATGATTTCGGCTCGACTACACAAGGCAGCAGCTTTGCTATGATCGGTTACGACGAGATATGGGATATCGAATACTTCTACAAGCGTTACAAGGCATACTGGGCTCATGAGGGAAGCGTAAGTATCTTTGATATGTTCGACCGCATGGGCAGCAATTATACCAGCATCATGCAGCGCTGCCGCCAGATGGATAGGACCATCTATGATGATGCGATGGCTGCAGGAGGCGTGAAGTATGCCGAGATTCTGAGCGGTTCTTACCGTCATGTAAATGCTGCCCATAAGCTCTTCAAGGATTGCGACGGCAATGTTCTCTTCTTCTCTAAGGAGAACAACTCTAACGGTTGTGTGAATACCGTTGACCTGACTTATCCCGAGGCACCTCTGTACCTCTGCTACAATCCCGAACTGCAGAAGGGCATGATGACATCTATCTTCGAGTATAGCTATACAGGGCGCTGGACCAAGCCCTTTGCCGCTCATGACCTTGGCCAGTATCCCAAGGCTAACCAGCAGGTTTATGGCGGCGATATGCCCCTTGAGGAAGCCGGCAATATGATAACCCTTGCAGCACAGATCTGTAAGCAGGAGGGCAATACATTATATGTGGATAAGTACTGGCGCATTATTACGACATGGGCCGACTACCTGGTTGAGAACGGTCTGCATCCTGCCAACCAGTTGTGTACAGATGACTTTGCAGGTCACTGGGCCGGTAACTGCAACCTGGCTATCAAGGCCATTATGGGAGTAGCCGGCTATGCCGAGATAGCAAAAATGAAAGGCTTGAACGATGTGTACGAAAAGTATAACGCTAAGGCAAAGGAAATGGCTGCTGCCTGGGAAAAGGAAACCAGGGTAGGCGACCATTACGAATTGGCGTACGGAGCAGGAAAGGATACCTGGAGCCAGAAATATAATATGGTATGGGATAAGCTGTGGAACACAGGCATCATTCCCAACAATGCCATGCAGACTGAGATTAAGTATTACCTGACAAAGCAGAACGAGTTTGGCTTGCCCCTTGACTGCCGTAAGGACTATACCAAGAGCGACTGGATTATGTGGTCGGCCGCTATGGCACAGACCGATAAGGATTTCCAGAAGTTCGTCGATCCGCTGTACAAGTACATCAACGAGACAGAAAGCCGTGTTCCCATTTCTGACTGGCACGATACCAAAACGGGTCGTATGACAGGCTTCAAGGCCCGCTCTGTAATCGGCGGTTATTGGATGAAAGTGCTGATGGGAAAAAAATAACGGTTGTTTGGAAAAAAAAACTCAGATTTTTTTGCGGGACAAAAATTATGTTGTAATTTTGCACCCGATAAAATGAAAAGAGCGTTTATGGGACAACCAGGAACATTATATAAAAGGTAAGAATAAACAGACCACCTCCGATGTCACAATCGGCAAGGTGGTCTTTTTTTAATAGAAAATTACACATTTTAAAGATATAGAAAAAATTATGAAACTGAAACTGAAGAAAGTACTTGTACTTGGTTCCGGCGCGCTGAAAATCGGTCAGGCCGGTGAGTTCGACTACTCTGGTAGCCAGGCATTGAAAGCTCTGAGAGAAGAAGGCATCTATTCTGTGCTGGTGAATCCCAATGTAGCAACCATACAGACAAGTGAAGGCATTGCCGACAAGGTGTATTTCCTTCCTATCACTCCCCATTTTATTACAGAGATTATCAAGAAGGAACGTCCTGACGGTATCATGCTGGCATGGGGTGGACAGACAGGTCTGAACGTAGGTACTGCCCTCTATCAGAGCGGTGTGCTGAAAGAGTATGGCGTACAAGTGCTGGGAACTTCAGTAGAGGCTATCATGAATACAGAGGACCGCGACCTCTTTGTGAAGGAACTGAACAAGGTTGACCTGAAGGTTCCTGTATCCGAGGCCTGCGAGACAATGGATACTGCCGTTGCAGCAGCACGCAAGATCGGATACCCCATTATGATCCGTTCTGCCTATGCGCTGGGCGGTCTGGGTAGCGGTGTTTGTCCCGACGAGAAGACTTTCCGTGAGATTGCCGAGAGCGCCTTCACCTTTGCACCTCAGGTTCTGGTAGAGGAGTGCCTGAAGGGTTGGAAGGAGATTGAGTTTGAGTGCATTCGTGATGCTAATGACCATTGCTTCACGGTTGCCTCGATGGAGAACTTCGATCCTCTGGGTAT
>CADAWW010000014.1 GCA_902791675.1 uncultured Bacteroidales bacterium | reverse complement strand
CTCTCGTTATTGTAAAAGTCAACAGCTACCTTCACAGCATTCCTCACCTCCTCTATAGAGCAAAAGGTCATACCCATCAGAAGCTCGTTTTTGATGATGTAGTTTAACGATTTTAGTTGATAGCTTAGAGGCTTATTTGTATTACCCGTTGAGTACTTTACGTCTTATTTGTAGAGTAGGTTGATGCGGTTAAAATTTATTTTTATTTCTTGTTAATTCTTGTTTCTGTTATTCACACTCAGAGTTGACAATCGGCTACGAATACCTGGACTCAAATACTGGCAAATCCCATGTTGCCTATACAAGTGGAGCATAGAAATAATAATAGTTTTAGTAAGTACATTATAAATCGAAGAACTTTTGTATATTTGTAGCTGAAAAAGAAGAATTGGCAACAAGGAGTAATTTACAGAAAATGATTAATTATGGATATACAGAAAATTCAACAATACAAATCTGCCTTCGACTTGATAGCAAAGGACATCAAGGATGATGAAGGGAACACTATCGAAGTATGGTATGCACGTGAGTTGCAACAAGTGTTAGGCTATGCCAGATGGGAGAATTTTGTAGTGGCCATTGGCCGTGCTATGGAATCGTGTAAAACGCTGGGAATCAATGTAGATGATCATTTTCGTGAGGTCACGAAAATGATAACCTTGGCAAAAGGTGCTCAACGTGAAGTACAAGACTTCATGCTTACCCGTTATGCATGTTACTTGATAGCTCAGAACGGCGACCCCAAAAAAGAAGAAGTTGCTTTTGCACAAAGTTACTTTGCTGTCCAGACTCGCAAGGCTGAACTTATCGAAGAACGATTAAATGAAGTGGCGCGTCTGAATACCCGTGAACGCTTACGAGCCTCTGAAAAGCAGTTAAGTCGCAACATTTACCAACGTGGAGTAGATGACCGTGGCTTTGGGCGTATCCGTTCCAAAGGAGATTATGCCCTGTTTGGTGGGCTTTCAACAGACCAAATGAAAAAACGGTTGGGAATCAAAAGCGGTGCTTTGGCAGACTTTCTACCCACATTAACGATTGCCGCCAAGAACCTTGCCACGGAAATGACCAATTACAACGTGGAACAAAAAGACCTCTATGGTGAAGCAAGCATCACAGCTGAGCACGTACAGAACAATCGTAGTGTTCGTGGTATGTTGGGCCAACGCGGAATCAAGCCAGAGGAACTTCCACCCGCAGAAGACATTAAGAAAGTGGAACGACGTGTTGCCAAAGACGAAAAGAGCATGCTTAAAGAATCTCAAAAACTACCAAAAGATAGCGAATGATGAGCAACAAAGAACCTGGCCGAAAACCTGCGTAATGCATCAAGTGCATATCAAGGAGCCAAATATTTCTCCTATAATGGGAGAGTACTAGATGAGATAAGGAAGGAGAATAATATTGATAGTTAATAACCAACCATGCTCTCACAAGAAAAGAGCATAAAAGAACACCTAATATGCGCAAACAATCGGAAATAAGGAAGTCAGCAAAAACTTTTGTCGAGAACTGGACTGGGAAAGGAATGGAGCGTCAAGATGATAAGACTTTCTGGGAGGATCTTTTGGAAGATGTTTTTGGTGTTTCTAAATCGAGAAACGAGATAGAAGTACAACGCCGTGTTAAATTTGATGGCACAACCAAGGCGATAGATGTTTATGTAAAGGCTTCAAAAGTTGTCATTGAACAGAAGAGCCACGACATTAATCTTGACCTGAAAGAAGGGCAGAGTGATGGAGCTATTCTCACTCCGTTGGAACAAGGCGTGCGCTATTTCGAGAAAATGGACAAGATTGATTCGGGGCGTTATGTGATTGCCTGCAATTTTCAGGAATTTCGCGTTTGGGATAGTTACCATAAAAATGCCCCCTTACGAATTATTCCATTGAAAGAACTTCCTAAACGTTGGAAAGAACTTCAGTTCTTGATTGAGCCGTACAATGACATTCCTTTACAGAAAGACGATAAACGTGAGAAAAATTTATCAAGTACGGCAAGTGATTATGTTAGAGATTTATATAAAGCATTGGTGGCTGTTAATAAATCGGATACTAAGGAGGAACTTCAATCGCTAAACGTTTTCTGTGTTCGTATAGTGTTTTGTCTTTATGCAGAAGATGCCGGGCTATTTGACGATGCACAATTCAGCACTTTTTTAGAAAAGTACTCTGCAGAAGAATTGAGTGAAAAGTTTACTGCACTATTTCAATGGTTAGACACAAACAATAAGGAAAGAGAAAAGTCGGCAAATATGGTAGATAAGGTTATTCGACAATTCCCATATGTGAATGGAGGCTTATTCAAATTCACGAAAGAATACAAAACTCCAGTTATCAATGAGAATGTTCGCAACCAACTCCTTCACGCATGGAATCTGGTGGTTAAGGATTCTAAAGAAAAAGAAAAGTTTACATGGGATGAAATTTCTCCAACAAACTTTGGTTGTATTTTTGAAAGTACTGTTGCTAAGGAAGTCCGTGATTCTGGAGGAATGCATTACACCACACCTGCTAATATCCATAGGGTGATAGACCCACTTTTCTTAAATGAGCTAAAATTAGAACTGGATAGCTTACTTCAGTTGCAAACAGATACTCCCAAGAAGCGCAATACCAAATACGAATCGTTAGAGGCTTTCCGTAAGAAACTTTCAGGTCTTCGTTTTCTCGACCCAGCATGTGGCAGTGGAAACTTCCTTACTGAAATATATAAATCATTACATGAATTGGAACTTAAAGCTATCGTGCAGGAGTTTGAATTAAATTATTCCACCAGGATTGATACAACCGACCCCTGCATGGTGAACATTAATCAGTTCTTTGGTATAGAGATAGACCATTTCGCAGCATCGGTGGCTCGTACTTCTCTGTGGATTGCGGCATGTCAATTGCGCCAGGAAACAGAAAAAGTACTACATTACTCGCATGACCCTTTACCTTTAGAGAAAAATGACAATATTTTGTGTGCTGATGCATTAACGACAGACTGGGGAAAACTCGTCAAGCGCAAGGCTATGTCACCTACATATATTATCAGTAATCCTCCCTTCCAAGGTTATAGCAAAATGACAACGATACAGAAATCGTCCATTAGTATTGCTATGCCAAGCAAGATAGGGAACAAAAAAGTTTGGCGCAATCAGGGAAAAATGGACTTTGTTTGCGGATGGTATGCCAAAGCAGCTGAGTATATGAATGAAAAGAAGAATGTGAGATGTGCATTGGTTTCAACCAACAGTATCACACAAGGCGAACAGGTTGCACTCTTGTGGAAACCATTGGTAGAATACTATAAACTCCACATCTCATTTGCATGGAAGCCGTTCCGTTGGTATAATGAAGCAGATGAAATGGCACACGTACATTGCGTGATTATTGGTTTTGATAACCATAGAAAGTCAAACAAGTTCATCTATCAAGAAGAGGCTCCTGTCATAGAAACGAACAATATTAATGGCTATTTGATGGGAGCTGAAGAAATTTTCATTGAGAGTCGTACCAAACCATTAGGTAATGTGCCTGCAATTATGAAAGGTAGTATCCCTGTGGATGGGGGTAATTTGATTATGAATGTTGATGAATGCAATGAACTATTACACAAAGAACCTCAGGCAGAGCAGTATGTGAAGGCCTTAATGGGGGCAAGGGAATTCTTGCATAATGAGAAGCGTTTTTGTTTGTGGATTCCCGATGAACCACCTTCCGGCGTACTGGAAAGTATGCCATTAGTCCTGAATCGGATAAGGGCAGTTGAGGAGTTCCGATTGAAAAGCAAGAAGACAGCAACTATAGACTTCTCAGATCAGGGTTACCGGTTTATGGAAATTAGGCAGCCTAATCAGGAATACATCCTCGTACCAAGGCATTCGTCTGAGAATAGAAAATATATTCCGATGGGGTTTGTACAGCCGTCTTTTATTAGTTCGGATGCGAACCTGGTTATTCCCGCACCATCCCTATGGTTGTTTGGCATTTTACAATCGCGTATTCATATGGCTTGGGTAAAATTTGTTTGTGGACGATTAAAGAGCGATTATCGCTATTCTGGTAAGATTGTTTATAATAATTTCCCATGGATAGATTTAAATGAGGCTAGCAAGAATGCTATTGAAAAAACTGCCACAGAAATCTTAGAAGCAAGAAAGGCAGACGCATCGAGTCTTGCTAGCCAATATGATTTGTTGAAAGGACGACTTTCTAAAGCTCACAAAGATAATGATAAGGTTGTCGCAGAGGCTTATGATATTGACTTGAGTATGAGTGATGAGGACATTGCCCTTGAATTGATGCGTCGAAGTGTGAAGTTGGCTGATAAAACAAAAAAGAAACCTAAAAAGAAGAGAACGTCTAAAATGAAAAATACACCAAGAAAAAAACAGAATGCGGATAAACAAAAGAAACATGTTGCAAATAAACATGAAATGGAACAAGAACTTCCTTTTAATGATTTGAATGATGTAACTTCTGAATAGATAATTGATTCGTGATACTATGAGGATTAACAGAAAAATCATGTAATTGATCAATAAGGATTATAATTCTGCATTAGTAGATTAGAAAGATGTATGAAAAAAAATCTTCCATAAAAGTTTTCCCAACTTATTCGATTATCTTTAAAGAGGGAAAAGAAGAAGTAATCGCCATGCTTTCAACAGAAGGGTTAGCTGAAAAATACATTATCTTTACAACCATGCTATCGGCTAATTTATATGCCGGTCATATTAAAGATAATTTAATACAAGAAAGATTCATGGTAGAATTTCATGATGCTTTGTGTGAAACCAAAGATGGACGTTTAATTCTTGATTGGCTTTTATCAAATGGTTTGAAAAGCCTGAATGTAAATAACTATTGTTTGATGGAGTTGTATTGTTTATTGTTGAAGTATAATCAAACGAGATGTAAAAATACGTCTCTGTCCAAAAACGAACAACTTCTGTATTTAAAACTAATTCTAATTGCTAATGAAAAAAGATTTGATGAGTATAATGATTTCCAAAAGAATCTAAAATCTATCACTCCATATGATGAATTTGCATATGAAAAACTTTTTTGGCCAATATTATTACCAGAAACAGATATCAATGAAAATATCAGAATAGAATATGAGATGTTTCGCCTTAAAACTTTCGTTGATGGTGTCTTAGAAATACACCCTAATATGAATAACGAGATAGATTATTTTTTTCATGAGAGAGGTTTTGACGATTACCAAACATATGCAAGCACGCTGGCAATATTTTATTTGGATTATATTACAAGTTATACAAATCAGGGTAAAATAAAATTTGTTATTGCAGAAGACGAACAAAGAAAAAATCTTTTGTCACCGTTAGCAATTAATCAGGTTGAAAATGATTCTTATTTGAGTTTAAAGTCACATCCTGTTTATTATTATCAAAAAGGTTATTATGTAATCCATTGGAATTATTTGTTAAGTCAAATTTTCACAGGAACATTTATGGCCCTAAAAGGAAAGTTAAATGCTTGCGGTCTAAATGATATTAAGAAAGAAAGCGGTACAATAGTTGAGAAAACATTGTTGAAAAATGTGTTGAAGACATCTTTTGGCAAAATTTGGCAAAAGGCTTTGTTTGATGAACAAGGAAGAGGGTTGCCTGATGCAATTTTTAGAATGGGTAATCATCTCTTTATCATAGAGCTTAAAGATAGTCTTATGAAAGAAAGTATTATGGAATCTGCTGATTTCGAATCTATAGAGAAGTATTTCACAGAAACTTTCATTCAATCAGGAAAAGGCAAGAAGAAGGGAATTAAACAATTAACAGCTTATATCACTGATTATATAAAGGGTAAATATGAGAAACAAGGTTTTCCATATAATAGGCGTCTAAATATATATCCTCTAATCGTTGTTACTGATTATAAATATCGTCTTAATGGATTAAACCACTTTCTGTCAGTCAAATTTGATGAAATTATAAAACAAGATGCTGCATTATTGCCTATTAGAAAAAAAATTCGCCCTCTAACTATCATAGGACTTGATAGCATGTTTAATTTACAATTTAAGTTCCAATCCAAACAAATAAAGTTTGCTGATTCAATAGACAACTATCATAAATATGTCAAAATTAACAAAAAAAGACGAGAATATAAAGGTGTTGTGAAATTCAGTCAGTTATATCCTTCTTATGATAGATATTTGCCTGATAACAGAAATTTTTTGATGCCTGTTTCGGAAATAGAAATTTTATTCAAGGACTTCTTTAATTTACAAACGAATGCATAAACAAGTCGATAAATATGACGTTGTGCTCGACAAAAACAGTCATAAATATAGTTTAAAAGTTGCCCATCGAAATAATCAACATTAATTGATGTAACTTTGCAAACGAAATATGGTTGTAAGATGTCGGATGTATGAGGTCTGATGGATAATGTGAAATATAATTTGTAACTTTGCAAACAGAAATATGGTAATAGAAGATAATCGAATGGGATAAACAAATATGTATAATGAAGAAGAAGCTGAAGTATTAATGGCATGTGAACCTATTTCAGATTCATGGGGTGGCTCATGGACAGAAGAGAAGTTAGATGCATTTGAGAAATATGTCAATGCATATTTAACAATAATGAATACTTTTCGCGATAAACATAATTGGAAATTGATCTATTTTGACGGCTTTGCAGGCAGTGGCTCTCGCAAAGAGAAAAAAGGAGAAGAGGATTCTGTCTTGTTGCAAGACCTCTTTAAAGACTCGTCTATTAAAGAAGAAGAATTGAACCTCTATAAAGGTGCAGCAGAAAGGGTGCTAAGTATTCCGCAACGAGGTTTTGACTTTTATTATTTCGTTGATAAAGATGCAGAGTCTAGTCTTAAACTACATGAGTTGCTGTCTCGCTTTGAAAATGATAACACATTAGTTTATAGAAACTCGGATGCGAACAAACAAATAGAAATGCTTGCAGGGGCGATGCAAAAAGATAAGAAACTTGCCTCGTTAGTCTTGTTGGATCCTTTTGGTATGCAAGTTGACTGGAGTTCAATAGAAATGCTAAAAGGAACACGTACAGATTTGTGGATATTGATACCCACAGGTGTTATTGTGAATCGGCTGTTAGATAGAAAAGGAGAACTTACTCATATAGAAAAGTTGAAATCCTTCTTTGGTAAAGATGAGGTTTTCCTTAGAGATTACTTCTATACAAAAAGCCAGGAACAAACATTCTTTGGAGAAATAGAGAAGGTTAGGAAAGTTGAAAAGCCTATACAAAAAATAGCAGAACTGTATATACAGCAACTTAAGGAGATTTTCGAACATGTGACACCTGAGCCTTTGGTATTAAATAATTCTCGCAACACTCCTATTTTCCATTTCGCTTGTGTCTCAAATAATCCAAAGGCAGTAAAAATCGCAACTGACATCATCAATAAAAAGCAGAAGAAATGAAAACGACAAAGATAGAATGGACGGATAAAACTTGGAATCCTATAACAGGATGTACTAAGAAATCTACTGGCTGTGCTCATTGCTATGCAGAGGTAATGGCAAGGAGGCTGAAAGCTATGGGATTAGAGAAGTATCGGAACGGCTTTGGACTGACATTACATGAGGAAGATTTGGAGGAGCCTATGCAATGGAAGACATCTCATAACATCTTTGTATGCTCTATGAGTGACATTTTCCATGAGGATGTTCCATTTGAATTTGTTGACAAAATAATGAATACTATTTCAAGAACTCCACAACATAGATATCAGATTCTTACGAAAAGAGCTGAACGGATGGCAGAATATTTCAAGAGGCATCTTATTCCAAACAATGTTTGGTTAGGCGTAACAATCGAATGTAAGAATACTAAATCTCGCATTGATTTTCTTCGTCATCTTGGTGCAACAGTCAAATTTCTTTCGTGTGAACCTTTGGTGGAGGACTTGGGGGAGATGGACTTAAATGGAATAGACTGGGTTATTGTTGGTGGTGAAAGCGGGCCAAAAGCAAGACCTATGCAACCTGAGTGGGTTATCAATATCAAACAACAGGTGGAGCATCAAGGTGCAGCTTTCTTTTTTAAACAATGGGGAACCTGGGGAAGTGATGGCATCAAGCGTAACAAACATGCCAATGGAAAGTTATTACTTGGTGAGGTTGTTCAACAAATGCCTGGTAAGAAAGTCTGTTAGCATAAGACAAACAATTCTTTCTTTTTTGGGGGGCTATCCTTTTATAGGGAACACATGTATATAATGTTTCAGGAAAGGAAAACTGTAGTTTCAAATAATGCAGTTAAAATATCATTTTTTTAAGGTCTGCTTGTGATTAAAGTTGTATTTTTGCACTGAAATACAAAAAAAACAACATTATGGTGAAGCTTTTTATTGTGTATGCGGCTTTGATGTGCAGCCTGAGCGTCACTGCCAACAAGAAAGCAGCAATGCAATCTGCTGACGAAAAGATGTATCTGCCTCTGGCTTTCGGCAACGACACGTTGAACATCCGTCAGGACAAGATGAGCAGAGTCTATATCGCTCCTAAGAAAGTAATATGGTCGCAAGGTACAATACGCAACCTTGAGAATCTGCTGAACGTTGATAACGGACAAGCTGATTTGGTGAATTCCAGTTCATGCTATATGCAAAGCACAAAGGAGGGAGGCACTTCCATAATCCTTGACTACGGACGCGAACTGCACGGAGCACTTAAACTGGTTGTCGGCTCAGGCTCGGCTGCCAACTTCAAGATGCGTGTAAGACTGGGCGAATCAGTTGCTGAGACATGCAGCGAAATAGAAGGGGGAACTGCTACTAACGACCATGCCACCCGCGACATGGTAGTTACTGTTCCACGTTACGGTCAGATTGAGATTGGCAACTCAGGATTCCGCTTTGCACGTATAGACCTGTTGGATGACGAGGCTTCCCTTTATCTGAAGGAAGTTACCGCTGTATTCCGCTATCGCAATATCCCATACCTGGGTACTTTCCGCTGCTCGGATGACCGTCTGAACGAAATATGGAATACCGGTGCATACACCGTCCACCTGAACATGCAGGAATACATATGGGACGGCATTAAACGCGACCGATTGATTTGGCTGGGAGATATGCACCCGGAGACAAACACTATCAGTACCGTCTTCGGTGATGAAGAGAGTTTCTATGCCAGTCTGGATTTGGCCATAGAGCAATACCCGTTGCCTAACTGGTTCAATGGCATGAGCGCCTACTCGATGTGGTATCTGATTATTCAGTACGACTGGTACAGGCATTTCGGGAATCTGGACTTCCTGAAAAAACATGCCGACTATATCCTTGGGCTTATCGACCTCATTGATTCACGTGTTGACGAAGACGGTTCTGAGCATCTTTCTGACAGTCGCTTTTTGGATTGGCCATCCAGTCCGAACGCGGAAGGAGTTGAGGCTGGTGGGCTCTGCAGGACGGGGCACAGCTTTGTTCCCTGCTTGGCAATGAAGCTAAAGCACATAAATGCAATGAGATAGAGAAGCGCCTAAAAAAGAAAGTGCTACCTCCCAACCATCTGAAACAGGCTGCTGCATTAATGGCTATTGCAGGTCTGATGGATGCAGAAACAGCTTCCCGTGACTTCCTGCTACCAGGTGGTCCTAAGGGTTTTTCCACATTCTATGGCTACTATATGCTGGAAGCTTTGGCAAAGGCCGGGCACTACGAGGAAGCGATGGATATCATCAGCCGATTCTGGGGTGGAATGCTTGATATGGGAGCGACCACTTTTTGGGATTTTGGGAAGACTTTGATCTGGACTGGACAAAGAATGCAGGACGAATTGATGAATTTGTACCAAAAGGGAAAAAAGACATTCACGGCGATTACGGAGCGTATTGTTATGTAGGTTACCGCCATAGCTTATGTCATGGTTGGGCAAGCGGTCCTACAGCTTGGCTCAGCAACCATGTGCTGGGTGTAGAAATACTGGAACCTGGCTGTAAGAAGGTGTGCATCACCCCTCATTTGGGTAAACTGCAATGGGCCGAAGGCACTTATCCAACTCCCTACGGACAAATTTGGATTCACCATGAGAAACAGGCAGACGGTACCGTAAAGTCAACTGTCAAGGCACCCAAAGGAGTGAAGGTCACAAAATAGTCAGATACTTCTTAGAAACTTGCGTAGCGAATGGGCCTCAACACCCCTACGACGGGCATAATCCTGAAGCTGATCCTCCCCTATTTTACCCACAGAAAAATGACATGCCGCCGGATGCGAGAACATAAAGCCACAAGTACTGGCATGCGGTATCATCGCCCCGTTTTCTGTTAGCTTGATGCCTAAAGAGGGAAAATCCAGCAAATCGGAGAGCAGAAAACAAATACTTTGATCTGGCAAAGAGGGATAACCAACAGCAGGACGCTTACCCTGGTATTTCTCAGCGAAAAGTTCATCTAGGGTGAGATGCTCATCAGGAGCATACCCCCACCATTCACGTCTTGTCTGTAAATGTCCCAGCTCAGCCGTTGCTTCCGCCAGACGGTCTGCTACCAAGCCTTCTTCTATACTATCCGTGGGAATATCAGAAGAAACCGTACTGGCAAAAACACCTATTCTGTCTGGGTTATCAGACGAGCCAGGACGAACAAAATCTGCAAGACAAAGACATGGTTTTCCTTCCTCGGCGTTCTGCTGGCGAAGGAAAGGTATCCGCTGACCGGATTCGAGAACAACAATATCCTCACCTTCGGAATTTGCCTCCAAGAGTCGGACGCTGAAGGTTGTGTAATACCCAGCCTCGTCCCACTCACGCAACAAATGCTGTGCTTCGTCAAAAAGCTTCATGGCTTGCTCTGCCTGCTCCCTTTCCTCTTCAGGGAAAGCTTGCAACCAGTTCTGGCGACAAGCCACACACCCATGAACCTTGGCTATGCTGCTATAACGGGAGGGAAATCCCCAGGCGTGAAAGAAATAAAGCCAGTTTATGTAACTGGCGGCTTCGTGAATGGTATAGCGGCGAGTATAAGTCATTGATCCGGATTATCAATAAAGCCTTGATATTTCTGCGGCAATGCCGACATGATTGTCTTATAACTCTGTTCCATAGCATCCTTTATCTCTTCCTGATCCAAGGGATTTGGCAGGATAGGCTCATGAATGACGAGCCGTAAACGATGCCATGTTACAAAATTAAAACCTTTCTGGCGAGGCAAGACATCATAAGAACCGTCGATTGTAACAGGAACCACGGGCAACTGCAACTGATGAGCTATCTGGAAAGCTCCTCTGCGGAACTTTCCCATATGGCCGGTAAAAGTGCGCGCCCCTTCAGGAAAAACAACCAGACTAATGCCACCTTGCAACACCTCTCGTCCTTGCTCACAAGTAGCACCTATGGCTTTTGGACCACTCTTATCAACCAGTACATGTCCAGCCCTCTCACAAGCTTTTCCAATTAATGGTATATTTCGCAGAGATTTCTTCATCATCCATCTGAAATTCCTACCCAAAAAACCATAAATCAGATAAATATCGTACGCACCCTGATGGTTGCTGACAAAGATATAAGACTGGTGTTTGCTCAAGTGTTCCCTTCCCTCTACCTTAACCGGAAGCAGGCATACCCAGCACATCAAACGACTCCATACCATAGGAGGATAGTAACCGACCCAAGCCGGACAAATGGGACTGAAAAGAATTACGAATACTGCACAGAGGATGGTTGCAACCAAGAGGATGGGACCTGCTATAAACAACTGATATAGCCAATATAGATATTTCATCTGTTTCTAAAAATCAATACTGACGCAACTTTTCCATATTACTCTCGGCTGCCTTCATGTACTCCTTCACGTACGGATGATTCTTGAAGTAAGGAGGAGCCTGCGAAATAATTTCCTCAATCTGCGGATTTAAGATGGGGTATTGGAAACCGCTCGTCATTATCATAAATACACCCGGACCCAATACATTATTATAATTGGCACGGATAAAACGTGTAATCAGCTTATCGTTCTCCATTTCTAATTCACGGGCCTGTTCTCCCAGTTCTGCCAGTACTTGTTCGTGGTCAACTCCATTCGAAATCATCTGAAACTCAAGATGAGGCAGTTCTGCCATGCGAGCATCAATTTGGGATTTTCTCTGAATAAAATTGGTAAGACTGTCATTCAAGGGAGTTCCTGTAGCGCTTTGGGAATTCTCATCAATACGCACATTGACATCACCACTTTCCAAAACGACAGGCATCACACTGTTGCTTTCCAGAAATACGTTTGCCATCATCACAGAATCCATAATTCCACGGAACTTGAATCTTCCATGGACTACCCTAGATGAATCTATGGCTAACATATCATCGTCCTTGAATACCCTAAGATATAACATCTTACCCTCCAATCCTTCCACATTGGACGACCCGGAAACCAAGTACTGCTCCGAGCATGAGGCAAGAAGAACAGCCCCAAAGATTAAAGAGTATAGAAACTTCTTCATATCATACCTATCATTCAAGATACAAAGATAGATAAAAAGAAGGTACATTGTCGAACTTTTAGTACTTATTAAGACTTTTTTGCCTTTTGTAATGCATTAGGGAGCCGCCAGGCAGTGTATAATTCCAGTACACAGCCTATTGTCAAAGTTACGACCCACTCGTTCCTCTGGGCAAATCCATACTGATAAACCTGCATACTCATACATAATACGGTAGCCAGAAACATCAGGCAGGCAAACAACTGCTGCCTGCGCAACCTGGCGACGACCAGATCGTTTCCTTCATACACAGCACGCAACTGCATTAAACAAAAAAGCATAGCACCAATGCCATATAAATACAGGGAAATTTCTGAACTGAAAATATGAAGGGCAACGCCAAGGAGCATCAGAATAGCTCCTATACGGAAAAGAAGGTTCTCCAGAAAAGAAAGTTCACGTATCATTGCCCCTATCTTAAAGCTGAATCTGAAGACTCGACGGTAGCATCCTCTTCTGCATCTCTTATCACAAAGACATCCTCTCCCTGACGCTTCATAAAGTATCTCTCGCGTGCCATTTTTTCTATTGACTTGGGGTCGGAATCCATCTCACGCAACTGTTGGTCAGCCTTCTCATACTGAGTCTTATATGCTTCTATCTCGCTTCTTAACTGTCCCATTCTGTTACGACGGTCAAAACGGTGCATAAAACTGTTGTCGTCAATAAAACCTACAATCAGCACAATGAAAAATATAACCACCATATATTTATGACGGCGTATGAATAGAAACACAGAATTTAATCGGCTCATAATGTCTAGGTGCAAATTTTGAGCAAAGGTAGAAAAAAATATGCTCACTTATAGCAAGAAGCCACTTTTTTTTCATATTTTTGCACAAAACTACAAAAACAGAATGGAAGAATATATTGTTTCCGCACGCAAATACAGACCGCTTAATTTCGATGCAGTGGTCGGCCAGCGTGCACTAACCGCAACTCTAAAGAATGCCATCGCTTCTGGAAAGTTGGCACATGCCTATCTTTTCTGCGGACCCAGGGGTGTAGGTAAAACCACCTGTGCCCGTATCTTTGCCAAAGCCATCAACTGTCTTTCTCCGAAAGATGGTGGAGATGCCTGTGGCCAATGCGAGAGCTGTCTGGCTTTCGACCAGCAACGTTCTATGAACATTCATGAGTTGGATGCTGCCAGCAACAATTCTGTGGAGGATATTCGCGAGCTGACCAAACAAGTGCAGATTCCGCCACAGATAGGTAAATATAAGGTATTTATCATAGACGAGGTACACATGCTTAGTGCCTCCGCATTTAATGCTTTTCTGAAAACTTTGGAGGAGCCGCCCTCGTACGTAATCTTCATTCTTGCCACAACAGAGAAGCACAAGATTCTGCCCACAATTCTTAGTCGCTGTCAGGTTTATGACTTCCAACGCATGACCACACAGTTAACTGTCGACCATCTGATGTATGTAGCCGAGAAAGAAGGATATACAGCAGAACCTGAAGCTTTAGGCCTTATAGCAGAGAAAGCTGACGGCGGCATGCGAGATGCCTTGAGCATCTTCGACCAAATGGTCAGCTTTACAGGTGGCAACATTACATACGAGCAGGTTGCAAAGAACCTGAATGTTTTAAGCACCGAATACTACTTCCAACTAGTAGATTACTTCTTGGAAGGCAATGTTCAGTCTAGCCTGTTACTCTTGAACGATGTGCTTAACAAAGGCTTTGACGGGGGAAACTTCATAAATGGACTTGCCACACATCTGCGCAACCTACTGGTTAGCCGTGATGCTGTAACACTGCCCCTTTTGGAGATGAGCGATAAAATGCGCGCCAAGTATCAGGAACAGGCCCAGAAGTGCAAGCCCAAATTCCTCTATCAGGCTATTAAACTTTGTAATGATTGCGACCAGGCTTACAGAACCAGCAGAAACAAGCGTCTGCAAGTAGAGATATGCCTTATACAAGCATCGCAACTCACTGAAGAGGATGTGCCTGGCGCGGGGCGCCGCCCTGCCAGAATATTAAAACCCATTTTTACAGAACAGGTTGCCAAGTCCCAGACAGCAGCCAGTTCACCAGTTTCTGCACCAAAAGCTGATGCGACAGTAGCACCTCAACCCCAGCAAGTTGCGCCCCAAATACACACTCCCGCTGCCACCAAAGCAAATATCAACCAGCCTAAAGTCATCCTCCGCAACGTTAGTTTCAAACATTTTGGAAGCAAGAGTAGTGATGACACAAAAACGGGAAAACAGGAGGTTAAATACGAAGAGATCACTATCAACAAGCCCCTCGACGAAACCTTACTGAAAGAAAACTGGTTTGCCTACGTGAACAGTCTTCCACGTGAACAAATGGCTATAGCACAACGTATGCGTATGCTACAGCCTGTTATAACAGGTCCTTCCACAATAGAACTCACAGTAAACAGTCCACAGATTATTCACGAGTTGAATGATTTGAAGGTCGAAATGGAAAAATTTCTTCGTCCGCGGCTTCAGAACAGCAATCTGAGTTTTACTTTCCAGCTGGCAGAACAAGAGGAAATAAAGCGAACTTATAGTAAGCAAGAGTATCTCCAGGAACTGGAAAAGTTGAATCCGTCCCTTACAGACTTAATCAAGGAGCTGAAATTGGAGTTCGACTAAAGGTCGTGGTGGAGCAGGCGGAACTCTGCCATTTCTGCATATTTAGTTCCCGGTCGTCCGTAATTTGCATACGGGTATATACTTATGCCGCCTCGTGGAGTAAAAATGCCTGTTACCTCTATATATTTGGGGTCCATAAGTTTTATCAAATCCTTCATAATCTTATTCACGCAATCCTCATGAAAATCACCATGATTACGGAAACTGAAAAGATATAGCTTCAGACTCTTGCTCTCCACCATTTTCTTATCTGGCAAATAGCTGATACGTATCTCAGCAAAGTCTGGTTGCCCTGTTATGGGACAAAGACTGGTGAATTCAGGGCAGTTAAATCTAACCCAATAGTCGTTCTCTGGGTGTTTATTTTCGAAAGCCTCTAACACTTCAGGAGCATAGTTGCTCTTATATTCCGTCTTGCGACCCAAGGCCGTCAGGCCCTCATTTTCTCTGTTGTTCATATTTCTCTAATCCTTTTCTTCTTAACTGACAGGCAGGACAATGTCCGCAGCCATCACCCTGAATGCCATTATAACACGTCAGGGTCTTATACCTTATAATATCCATCACGCCCATCTCATCAGCCAACTGCCAGGTCTCGGCTTTATCCAACCACATCAGAGGAGTATGAACTCTGAACTGTTCATCCATGGCTAAATTGAGTGTTACATTCATACTCTTGATGAAATTGTCCCGACAGTCAGGATATCCACTGAAGTCAGTCTGACTGACTCCTGTCACCAAATCAAAAACGCCTTTATTCCGGGCATAGACGGCTGCTATGGAGAGGAAGAACATATTTCTGCCAGGCACAAATGTCGAAGGAACGCCATCGGCAGGTTTCTTCTCCTCTATCTGCAACGATGTATCTGTTAAGCTGCAACCAGTGCTCAGCTTAGAGATGAAACTTAAGTCCATACAATCCCATTCCACATCGGCTTCCTTGGCCAGTTCCTTAGCCAAATCCACTTCCTTAACATGTTTCTGCCCATAGATGAAACTCAGGGCTACCACACGTTTAAAATGTTGCTTAGCCCAATACAAACAAGTGGTACTATCCTGTCCGCCAGAAAAGACAACCAACGCAGATTCGCCCATCATAACTGGAATATATTTATCGGATTATATGTTTCATCGTGATCATACACATCCGTACCCTCACGACGTTTTACCCACTTCACCACACGAATGGTCAAGGGCAAGGCTACAATCTCGTACAGGGTCTTGGTGATAACCTGCAAAACCATCAGCTTAGCCAACTCCGGAACAGGAATCAGACCGCCGAAGGCAAAGGGGAAAAATATCAGGCTGTCCACGCCCTCACCCCAGAGTGTACTCATAACAGCACGTTTCGAGAAATGCCTGCCCTCACTGGTCTTCTTCATCTTGCTCATTACATAGGCATTGACAAGGCTGCCAATCAGGAAGGCCGTAAACGATGCAACGGTAATTCGGGGCGTCAGGCCGAAAACAAAGTTGAAGTGCTCTTCGTGCTCAGCCCAGTAGTCGGCAGCTGGCAGAATAACAGCCAACTGGCCCAAGGCTACCACCAGGAAGTTCATCAGGAAGGCCATCCAGATAACGAACCTGGCCTTACGATAGCCCCATACCTCGGCGATACAATCGTTGAGAATGTAAGAAATAGGAAAGCAGAGAACACCAGCTGTCATGGTGAAACTTCCGAATTGTAAAATCTTTGATTCTAGCAGGTTACTTGCAATAAGGCAAGTACAAAACAGTATCCCCATGTACATGAAGGATGCTGATACAGTTTTCACTTGTGTCATATTCTTGTTTTGTTTTAAAAGAGGTTAGCAAGCACTCTTTGAGTTAAAAAATAGCGGAGAGACAGGGATTCGAACCCTGGGTACCCGTAAGAGTACGCCGCATTTCGAGTGCGGTCCATTCGACCACTCTGGCATCTCTCCTGTTCTTAATGCGACTGCAAAATTACTGCTTTTGCGGTAAACGACAAAGAAAAAAGGCAAAAAACTACAGACTACTCAAGAAAAGACGTGTTACCAAGAAACTTTTGTCAGCCATAGTCTGCCAGAAGTTCAAGTACTCTTCGAAATGTTCTTCAGCTCCAGGTGTATCACTGATTATGCGGAAACTTACAAACGGAACGCTATAAAGATGACACACCTGAGCTATGGCCGCCGACTCCATATCCACAGCCAGTCCATCGGGATAAGTTGCTTTTATGATGTCCAGTTGGTCTCGGTTGGTGATAAACTGATCGCCTGTACAAATCAAGCCGGGCACAATGCGGACATCAGAGCACAAAGATGTAGCCGTCTTCACCATTTCTCCATCACTCTCAAAGAAACGGGGCAATCCCTGAACCTGACCAGGATCTACATCATCACCACATGAGACATCATGGTAGCAGGTCTGTTTACTCACTACCACATCCATTACGCTCAGACAGACATCAATACCTCCTGCCACGCCCGTGCTGACCACCCTATCGGGCTTGAAGTTGATAATCAGATTGGTCACGCCCGTGGCTGCATTCACCTTTCCAATACCACATTGTAGCAGTACAATGGTTTTGTCGCCTAACATACCAATCAGAAACTCTTGCGGACCAATCTTCTCAGTCCTTATGTCTGTTAGAACAGAAGCAATCTGCTTAAATTCAACACTCATAGCAGTGAGCACGCCAATTGTTTTTCCCATTTTTCTTTTTTTTCTGCAAAATTAGTGTTTTTTTTTCACCGCCCCAACTTTTGCAACTCAATTGCAGTCGTTTCTGCGTACTTTTGCACTCAGAAAGATAAAAGACATAAGTAATGAACGTACTATTAGACATTTTAAAAGAAGTTTGGGTATTGACAAACGAGATGTCACCCTACCTGCTACTAGGCTTCCTGTTGGCTGGACTCATGCACGAGTTCCTCCCCAGCACGCTGTACACCAACCATTTAGGTAAGAACAACCTCCGGTCAGTTTTCCTTGCAGCACTCTTTGGTGTTCCTTTACCCCTCTGCTCATGCGGCGTAATTCCTACAGCTATGGGGTTAAGACGAGAAGGAGCCAGCAAGGGAGCCACCGTTTCATTTCTGATTGCAACCCCCCAGACAGGAATAGACAGCATCATTGCTACCTATAGCCTTATGGGACTGCCCTTTGCCATCGTCCGTCCTATAGCCGCCTTCCTGACCGCCATATTAGGAGGAACGCTCGCAAACAAAACAGAGGTCCCCTCCACTCTCCCCCTTAGGGGGAGTGCCTCAGAGCCACACCACCAAGAAGAAAAGAATAAAGCACTCCCCCAAAGGGGGAGCTGGGAGGGGGCTTTCCGTTATGCCTTCGTGGAGATGATGGAGGATATTGGCAAATGGCTGGTGATTGGGCTTATCATAGCCGGTATTATCACAGCCGCGGTTCCTGACTCATGGTTTATTGCCTTCCAGAATAACACTTTATATAGTATACTCTTTGTTCTGCTTTTCAGCATCCCCATGTATTTGTGTGCTACGGGAAGCATCCCCATAGCTTTGGCACTGATGATGAAAGGTCTAACTCCTGGCGCAGCCTTAGTGTTACTTATGGCTGGTCCTGCCAGCAACGTAGCCAGCATTTTAATTATAAATAAGGTACTAGGTCGCAAGGCACTGGCTGCCTATCTCTTCACTATCATAATTGGAGCCATATCCTTTGCCTTGGGCATTGACTACATATTGCCTGCCGAGTGGTTCACAGCTCCGGTAACTCACATGCAGGACTGCTGTGCCATGCAACCCGGTTGGTTCAACATTCTTTGCACCATCGTGATGATTCTCTTGCTCTTGAATGCTCTCAGCCCTCGCAAACTATTCGGCGGGCATCATCACCACTGTCATTGCCACGATTGCGAGGAAGGGAATTCCCAATGCAAAGCCCAACCCGTCAACTCTCAACTCTCAACTGTCAACTATAAAATAAAAGGTATGACTTGCCACCACTGCGCTGCCAATGCCCAAAAAGCCATCGCATCCGTTGAAGGAGTAAAGTCCGTCACCGTATCACTCGAGGAAGGCGTGGCATACGTAACAGGGAACTTTCTTGAAGAAAACATACGACAAGCTATTGAAAGTATAGGGTTCACATTGAATAAGCAAGCATAACAGCTATAAATATAACATAGAATATAAAAAAAATGCGCTGTTTGTTTGGCAATTTGAAAGAACTGTCGTACCTTTGCCATGCAAAAGATAAGGAAATGGCACAGAACAGTAACTTTTTTAACGGCTATTATTTTTACTTTTACTTTGGCAAACTGAAGTAGAGCGAGTCGTTATATGTGCTTAATGATAATATGGTATAGAACAAAAGAAAGTAAACAATAAGGTCCCGCTCCACAATGAGCGGGATTTTTTTTAGGAAGAATATGAGAAGAATTGCAATACAAGGCATCAAGGGAAGTTTCCACGATATTGCCTCGCACCGCTACTTCGAAGACGAAGAACTAGAGCTGATCTGCTGCGACACCTTTGAGCAGGTTTTCCAACACATGAAGGAGGAAAAAGACGTCATCGGATTGGTAGCCATCGAGAACACCATAGCCGGAAGCCTGCTACATAACTACGAGCTGCTACGCGACAGCGGCATGACCATTGTTGGCGAACACAAGTTGCGCATCAGCCACAGCATTATGTGCCTACCCGAAGATGAGTGGAAGGACATTACAGAAGTCAACTCACACCCCGTAGCACTGATGCAATGCAGGAATTTCCTTTCTGAACATGACATGAAGGTTGTGGAAGTAGCAGACACGGCAGGAGCTGCTGCTAATATCAGCAGGAAACAGCTACACGGCCATGCTGCCATCTGCCACAAGGATGCGGCACAGATTTACGGCATGAAAGTATTACAGGAAGGTATCGAGACCAACAAGCATAACTTTACCCGTTTTCTTGTTGTCAGCAATCCCGAGAAGGCACATACGCTGCGCAAATTTGAAGAATTGAACAAAGCAAGCTTGGTCTTTACCCTACCTCACGAGGAAGGTAGCTTGTCGGCCATCCTTAGTGTATTGTCGTTCTACAAACTTAACCTCACCAAAATTCAATCGCTCCCCATCATTGGGAAAGAGTGGCAATATATGTTCTACATAGACCTTTCATACAACGATTATACTCGTTATAAGCAGGCCGTCAATGCTATCACGCCACTTACCAAGGAGCTAAAACTGTTAGGAGAGTACAGAAATGGAAGAGAAACAATTTAACATACAGCCAGCAGACAGACTGGCTAGTGTACAGGAATACTATTTCAGTCGAAAGTTGAAAGAAGTGGCTCAGATGAACGCTCAGGGACTGGATGTTATTTCACTTGGCATCGGAAGTCCCGACATGCCACCTTCACAGCAAACCATCGATACACTATGCTGCGAAGCTCAGAATCCAACAGCACACGGTTATCAACCCTACATAGGAATCCCTGAAATGCGACAGGGCATGGCAGACTTTTACCAGCGTTGGTATGGCGTTGACTTGAACCCCAATACAGAAATTCAGCCTCTCATTGGAAGTAAGGAAGGTATTTTGCACGTAACCTTGGCTTTTGTAAACCCAGGTGACAAAGTGCTGGTTCCCAATCCCGGCTATCCCACCTATACATCGTTAAGCAAGTTACTAGGAGCAGAAATCGTGAATTACGATCTGCTGGAGGACAACAAATGGCAGCCCGACTTCGACCAACTGGAGGAAATCGTAAATGGTAAATTGTCAAATGGTAAATTCCAGTTAATGTGGACCAACTATCCCAACATGCCCACCGGTGCCAGTGCTACAATGGAGTTGTTCGAGAAACTGGTTAATTTTGCACGTCGACACAACATTGTAGTGGTAAACGATAACCCCTACAGCCTTATCCTAAACGAGCACCCCGTCAGCTTGCTTCAAGTGCCTGGTGCCAAGGATTGCTGCATAGAATTCAACTCTATGAGCAAAAGCCAGAACATGCCAGGTTGGCGTGTGGGTTGGATCTCTACCAACGCCCAGTTCATACAATGGATTCTGAAAGTGAAGAGTAATGTAGACAGCGGCATGTTCCGACCCCTTCAACTGGCAGCAGCTAAGGCTTTGCACAATCCCGACGAATGGCATGCCAACTATAATCGTGAAGTTTATGGTAAGCGTCGTGCTATCGCAGAAGAGATTATGAAGACGCTGGGTTGCACCTTCGATCCGATGCAAGTGGGCATGTTCTTGTGGGGGCGCATACCTGACAGCTATGCTGATGTAGAGGAACTCACAGAACGTATTCTGCATGAGGCACACGTATTCATCACACCTGGCTTTATCTTCGGCTCCAACGGCAAACGTTACATCCGCATTAGCCTGTGTGCCAAGGAAGAGAAACTGCAGGAAGCACTGGAGAGAGTTAAATCATTGAAAATTGAAGGCTGCTAAATAAATAAACGTAAACAATAAACAAAACAAAATATGGAACTACAATTACAACCATTAAACTTGCCAAGCGATCAGGAACGTGCTTTTATTATCGCCGGTCCTTGCAGTGCAGAGACAGAAGAACAAGTAATGACCACCGCAAAACAGCTGGCTGGCAAAGGATGCCATCTTTTCCGTGCAGGTGTTTGGAAACCACGCACCAAGCCAGGAGGCTTTGAGGGACATGGCGAACCTGCCCTCCCCTGGTTGGCAAATGTCAAGAAGGAAACAGGTATGTTAGTAGCTACCGAAGTGGCAACACCCGAACATGTAGAGCTGGCACTGAAGTATGGTGTAGATATCCTTTGGGTTGGTGCACGCACCACAGCCAATCCTTTTGCAGTACAGGCATTAGCCGATGCGCTCAAGGGAACCGATGCCACTGTACTGGTAAAGAATCCTGTCAATCCCGATTTGGAGCTTTGGATTGGAGCATTGCAGCGCATAAACGGTGCCGGTATCCAAAAGTTAGGAGCTGTGCATCGCGGTTTCAGTAGCTATGAGAAGAAGCTATACCGCAATGAACCCATGTGGCAAATTCCTATCGAGTTGAAACGCCGTATGCCTGAACTGCCTGTAGTTTGTGACCCAAGCCACATAAGCGGCCGCCGTGATCTCATAGCACCGCTCTGCCAGCAGGCTATGGACCTGGGATTTGACGGACTTCTGGTTGAGAGTCACTGCGATCCCGATAAGGCATGGAGCGATGCTTCGCAGCAAGTAACTCCCGAAGTGCTCGACTTTATTGTATCACGCCTCATCTTCCGTGATACCAGTGAGCACCCCGACACGCTGAAGGACCTTCGTAAGGAGATCGACGAGATTGACAATGACCTGATAGATTTATTGGCCAAACGTATGAGGATTTGCCGCAACATAGGTAAATACAAAAAGGAAAACGGCATGACCATCGTTCAGACACGTCGGTATAGCGAAATCTTGGACAAACGCGGTGCTCAAGGCTCTCTTCTAGGCATTGATACTGTATGCATCAAGAATATCTTCGAGCACATTCATGAAGAAAGTGTTCGTCAGCAAATGGAGATTATTAATAGACAGTAAAATGAGAATATTGATTTTGGGCGCAGGTAAGATGGGGTCTTTCTTTACGGACGTACTGAGTTTTGACCACGAATGCGCCGTTTACGAGATAGATGCTAAGCGAATGCGTTTTCTATATAACACGCAACGCTTTACAAACATGCAGGAAATAGAGGAATTCAGGCCCGAGCTTGTCATCAATGCTGTTACGCTGAAATATACCATCGAGGTTTTCCAACAGGTACTTCCACATCTTCCAAAAGACTGTATCATCAGCGATATCAGTAGTGTTAAGACTGGACTAAAAAAATATTATGACAGTACCGGCTTCCGCTACGTAAGCACCCACCCAATGTTTGGTCCGACGTTTGCCAACTTGGGGGCTTTGTCTTCCGAGAATGCTATTGTCATCAACGAAGGCGACTACATGGGCCGTATCTTTTTCCTCGACCTATACCGTCGTCTAGGCCTGAATGTTCACGAGTACAGTTTCGATGAGCACGACGAGGCTATGGCCTACTCTCTGTCCGTTCCTTTCGTCAGTACATTTGTCTTCAGTGCCGTAATGAAGCATCAGGATTCGCCAGGCACCACTTTCAAACGTCACCTGAAGATTGCCCGAGGTGTGCTGTCTGAAGATGATACGTTGCTGCGTGAAATCCTTTTTAATCCGAAGACTAAATCACACGTAGAAGGAATCCGTGCCGAACTAAAAGAACTCATTCAGATTATCGACGACCGCGACGAGGAAGCGCTCAACAAATATCTGGTGAAAATCCGCAAGAACATACAGTAACAATAAAGCCTGCCCGGTTGGGCAGGCTTTATTGTCAGATCTTAGACGTTAGACCTTAGTTTTTCTCCAATAGCTAAAGTCTAAAGCCTAGAGCCATAAATCTCTTAATCCATCACCTTGATACGTACATTCTTGTACCAAACATCATCGCCATGATCCTGAAGAGCGAAGTAACCGCCTTCCTTACCTTCTTCAATCATCAGACCGTAAGCATAGGGGAACTCACCGCCCTTGCAGAACTTGCTGTTGTCAAGCATTTCCTTCCACTTCGGAGTCCAAAGGTGATATTCCAGCACCTTCTCGTCATTTTGATAGTGGATAACAGTACCCTTGAAGACAACAATCTTGGCCTTGTTCCACTCACCGAAAGGCTTAGCATTCTGAGGATTGGCGGGAACCATATCATACAGAGAAGCAGCCTGACGGTTACCGTCAACGCCCAGCTGAGCATCTACGTGGTTGGCATTGTCCAATACCTGATACTCAGAGCAGCTCTGCCAAATAGGTAGCATCTCGCCGTTAGCATCCTTAGCCTCCTGGGCCAGATAGAAGATACCAGAGTTACCCCCCTTGCTAATCTTGTACTCCAACTCCAAGGTAAAGTTGGTGAACTTGTGAGCAAACATCAAGTCGCCACCACCTTCAGCCTGAGCTTCACCAGTACCAGAACCCTTAAGATGAATGCATTCTCCATCATTCTCCCAACTTGTAGGAACAGCATCCTGACCATAACCGCGCCAACCATCCAGGCTAGAACCATCAAACAGAATGTAGTACCCTTCCTCGTCTTGCTTCAACTGTGCAAGGTCGTACTGCGCATTCTCTACAATCTCAGCTACAGCCTCTTCGCTGGCGGCAGCCTCAGTCTTGTTCTCACAGTTTTTGCAAGCATCGCAACCGCAGTCGCACTTGCACTTGTTCTGGCAGCAAGAAGCCATCAGGGCCATCGTTGCTGCAAATAACAACGTTTTTTTCATAAATGAATAAATTTTTAAACTTAATAAAAATATACCGATTTGCCTACAAAGTTAGATAAAATCATAACACCATCAAAGCTATTTAAGATTATTTAAATATCGAAAGTTATATTATCGGGCCTTTGGCCCTTAGTAGTTAAAGGAGTTATCGCGGCTAAAGCCGCTAAGACGTCACCATTACACGTGTATAACTATCGTCTTTAACTCCTGTCCGAATGGACGAGCGAAGCGATAACTCCTTTAACTCCTCTAACTCCTACATCTTCAGAAACTTCAGTATATAATACAACTGGAGTTCCACATGAATATGTAGCGGCCCGATAATCATTATACATGAGAAAAAACATCAAAAATCAGACATTTTATTCTATTGTTTTGGAGAAAAAACATTGTTGTTAGCAAAATTTTGATTATCTTTGGTGCGGAATTCATGAGAACAGATTAATTGCAAACTAGTTTTCTTGTTGACTGTGTCACATTTTGTCGAATAAACTTTCGGAAATGAGGAAGATTTTAATTGGGATGCTGGCCGTCACCCTTTTCTATAGCCAACCAGTAACGTCACAGGACAAAAAGTTAAAAGCAGACAAGCTGGAATCGGAAACAACCTTAGTGTTCACGCCTCAATGGACAGCACAAGCGCAGTTTGCCGGCTACTATGTTGCTGTGGCAAAAGATTTTTACCGCGATGCGGGGGTAAGAGTACGGATTGAGCATCCAAGTACTACCCAACCAGCCATGACACGTCTGCTCTTAGGCGAGTGTCAGGCAACAACTCTACAACTCTGTCAAGCTATCGAAAGCATAGACAAAGGCACGCCGTTAGTAAACATTTTGCAGACATCCATGAACAACGCGATGGTCATCGTCTCGGCCCGCGGCAAAGACCCCCTGAAACAGAAGGGTGCCAAAGTCGGCATTTGGAGTGTAGGGTTTGGGCAGCTAGCTATGTGCATGAGTATCAAGGATCACCTGGACTACCAGTGGGTAAGATTCGCCCAAAACATTAACCTGTTTGTAGCTGGTGCCCTCGACGCCACCTTGGCCATGAGTTACAATGAGTACTATCAGCTAATACAAGCAGGCGTCGAGATGAACAACAATGTCTACCGTTTCTGCGACCATGGATATAACGTACAGGAAGACGGTGTTTATATGACACGCGAATATTACGAGAAGCATCGCGACCTAGCGCACCGATTTGCACAGGCCAGTCGCAGAGGATGGGAGTGGGCTGCAGAAAATCCCGAGGAGGCTTTGGATATTGTGATGCATTATACAGAAAAGGACAACATTGCCACCAACCGTGTTATGCAGCGGATGATGCTCAAGGAAGTGTTGCGTCTACAGGTAGACCGAGAATCAAAGAAAAGAGAATTCCGGTTACGTCCTGATATGGTACAACTAGCCAGTCGCCTAATGCTGGAGAATCAGATGTTAAGCCGTGAAGTGAAATATGAAGAGCTTATTGAACATTGAAAAGCATATGAAAGGTATTTTGCAATATATCCGTCGTAAACTCTCCATCAGAGTAAGCTTGTCGGTGGTCTTTTTTGCTGCCATCATCTTCATTGTTGCACTTGGGTTCTTTTTCTATCAGGCACGTGAAGCAGTGCGTCAAGAGGCTATTAACCGTGCCATGCAAACTCTCGACAAGACCTCGTTGCGCGTTGAAGGCATCTTAAACCGTGTAGAGGTAGCTTCCGAGATGACAAAGTGGCTTGTGCAGCGACATCCAGACGTACCCGATTCCATGTTCGTTTATAGCCGCAGCATGTTGTTAAACAATCCCGACTTCTACAATTGTTCTATTGCTTTCGAACCTAACTACTTCAAAGACAAGGGCCGCTACTTTTCTGCCTATACAAAGCACGACTGCGACAGTTTACGTACCATACAAGGCGGCAGCGACAGCTACCAGTATTTCTATATGGATTGGTATCTTATGCCTACGCTACTCAATATGCCATGCTGGACAGAGCCTTACATGGATCTCGACGTAGTTACAAGCACGAGCGAGATGCTGACCAGCTACTGTCAGGCTATTAATGACAAACAAGGTAAGCTGATAGGCGTAATAAATACAAGTCTCTCCATAAGCTGGCTTTCACAGACTATCTCCGCCGTTAAACCTTACCCCAATTCCTACAGCATCATGATCGGGCGTGGCGGAACCTACTTTGTGCACCCAGACACAACGAAGATTACCAGCCAGACCATCTTCACACAAAATCTGGAGCGTCCCGACACAGCCCTTGCCTCCCTAGGACATGCCATGCAAAAAGGTGAGGAGGGTGTGAAGCAAATGAAAATGGATGGACAACACTGTTACGTATTCTATAAACCTCTTGGCAAGACAGGTTGTAGCATGGCTATTGTCTGCCCGGAGAGTGATATCTTTAGCGGATTCGATCGCTTACGTAATAGTGTCATAGCCATCGTTCTTGTTGGACTTTTGTTCATGCTTATCTTCTTCATCCGAATCATCACTTCCGAGTTGAAACCCTTGCGTCGACTGGCAACAGAAGCAAAGACTATTGCATCGGGACAGTTTGATGCCAAGTTGCCAGAATTACGGCGTATCGATGAGATAGGACAACTCAGCCACTCTTTCGCTGACATGCAGCAGTCTTTGGTTAAATACATTGAGGAGCTGAAGAAAACAACGGCACAGAAAGCCTCAATAGAGAGTGATTTACGCATTGCCAGCGGCATACAAATGGCTATGCTTCCTAAGGGATATCCACCTTATCCCGAACGAGATGATATTGATATCTACGGACAACTGGTCTCTGCCAAAGAGGTGGGTGGTGATCTTTTTGATTTCTTCATGCGCGACGAGAAGTTGTTTTTCTGTATTGGAGATGTCTCAGGGAAGGGTGTTCCTGCATCGTTGGTCATGGCAGTAACACGTACTTTGTTCCGCTCTGTAGCCGCACACGAAGCTTTGCCCGACCGTATTGTCACCGATATGAACGAGACTATGGCTGCCAACAACGAGTCTGACATGTTCGTTACACTCTTCGTCGGTGTGCTGGACATGCTTTCAGGCCGTATGCGTTACTGCAATGCAGGTCATGATGCACCTATATTAGTTGGTAGCGGAGCTGGACTGTTGCCATGCGACTCAAATATTCCCGTAGGTGTTATGCAAGATTGGAAGTACACACCGCAAGAGACGACAATCGACCCTGGTACCACTATCTTCCTTTATACAGACGGGTTGACCGAGGCAGAGAACAAAGACCATGCACAGTTTCAGGAAAAACGTATCCTTGATGTGATACGACAAACGCCACATGCCCCTAAGCAAATCATAGAAGCCATGACCCAGGCTGTACACCAGTTCGTCGGAGATGCTGACCAGAGCGACGACCTGACTATGTTAGCATTGCAATACAAACATCAACAGCCCGACATTTACTATCAGCGTAGCCTTACACTGCCTAACGACGTGCAGACGATTCCTAAATTGTCCGGGTTCGTAGAAACCGTGTGCGAAGCATCAAACCTCGATATGGATACGTGCATGCAAATGAACCTTGCTATCGAAGAGGCTGTCGTCAACGTAATGAACTATGCATATCCCAAGGGAGTTAAGGGAATGGTGAATATTGATGCGACAATCAGTAGCAAGGGGCTAAAGTTTGTCATCAGTGACAACGGCAAGCCTTTCGATCCTACTGCTAAGGCTGAGGTTGACACCTCCCTCTCTGCAGAGGAGCGCGGCATAGGCGGACTCGGCATTCACCTTATCCGCCAGATTATGGACGGTATTAATTATGAATATATTGACGGACGCAATGTCCTTACACTCTTAAAAGTTATATAATTTTTATGATATTTGATCAGATTATTTTTGGATTAAGTATTCACGCCTGGATTACAATCCTGACACTCATCGGCATCTTTGTTGTGATGGCCCGGTCTAAGGTTCCTGTGGAGGTGGTCTTCTTGGGTGCCCTGACCATACTATTGGTTACAGGTGTCGTCACTGAGGAGGAAGGAATGGCTGGCTTCGGTAGCGAGCCGGTTGTGATACATGCCGCCTACTTCGTGATTATTGCAGGACTATTGCATACGGGCGTACTTTACCTGCTCTCAAAGAACGTGCTGGGCGAACCTAAGAATTATAACAATGCCTTGCTGCGCCTGATGATTCCAACCAGTCTTTTGGCCGCATTCTTGAATTCCACTAATGTGGTGGTAATGTTTATTGATATTGTAAAAATATGGGCCCGAAAACTTAATATTGCTCCCTCTAAGCTTTTGCTTCCGCTGAGCTACGGAGCTACTTTGGGTGGTATGTGTACGTTGTTAGGCGACTCATCAAACCTGATTATTGCCGGTCTCTACTATGGCGAAACCGGTAAACAGCTAAATTTGTTTGCCCCCCTGATACCTGGCCTCATCCTTACAGCAGTGGGTATATTGATAGTTGTATTGCTACAACGCTTCATACCCCCGCGCGAGTCAGCGGAACAGTCATTTGAGACCACCAGTGACTATACCGTTGAACTATTGGTACCCACAGACAACCCTGCTGTTGGCGAAACAGTTGCCGATGCTGGCTTATACAACGTAAAGGGCGGCTCGCTGGTAGAAATCGTACGTTTCGACCGTGAGATTATCATGCCCGTACCCAAGGACGAATGGATTCTTGGCGGCGACCGTCTCATCTATGCCGGACAGATCAACGAAATTCTGGAGTTGAAGCGTACCCACGGCCTGGCTGCTGCCGACCGCCACGTGTGGAGCATCAACGATATAGATACCAAACGCCGTATGCGCACGGCCTATATCACCTTTGGTAGCGACCTGATCGGAATGTCTATGGCAAATAGCGATTTTGAAGAAAAGAATAATGTTGCCCTAATTGCTGTTGCCCGTCAGGGACATCGTGTAGAAGGACAACCCCGGGAGATACTCCTTGAGGCTGGTGACACCCTGCTATTGGAGTGTCCGCCCAAGGGCGAAGAGCAATTCGAGAGAGATAACCGCCGTTCACTTACTTTTTTCGACAGTCATTTCATACCGCAGATAGGATCTAAGACTATTACCTCTGCAATCATATTTGTGTTGATGCTTATCGTCTCATCTTTCCACCTGATACCACTTATGGCTGCTACCATGCTGGCTGCTGGGTTGATGATTCTTTCGGGCTGCTGTCGTATGACTGGTGTTACCAAGTACATTGAGTGGGAATTACTGCTTGTGCTGGGTGTTACCGTGGTATTCTCGACAGCCATCTCAAAGACAGGTATTGCTGATAGCATTGCAAGCAATGTGCTTCATCTCTGCGGCAGCAATCCCTATGTTGTTATGGCAGTGATGTGCCTGTTGGCTTCGTTGGCAAGTGAGTTAGTCAGCGATATGGGTGCAACGGCGATTTTCTTTCCTATAATGTATCATCAAGCGAATATGCTGGGGTGCAATCCCATGCCATTTGTTATATCGCTCATGCTTAGCGTATCTATTAGCTTTGCCTCTCCTATAGGCAGCAGTACCCACATGCTTATCTACGGTCCCGGCTCGTTCCGGTTTACCGACTTTGCCCGTCTTGGTATATGCATGCACATTGTGCTTCTTACCATTGCATTAATAGTAGTAAATCTTATTTATCCGCTATATCTGTAAAGATTAAAATAACGAAAAAAAGAAATTAACAATAAAAGAGAAACAGTATGAATACCGTATTAAAAGAAGAGAACAATGATCTTGTGATGTATTTCGAAGGCCGTCTCGACACGGCTTCTGCTCCTGAAACCGAGAAGGCTGTTGCTCCCCTGAAGGAAAGTTCCGGGCGCGACATTATCCTTGATTGTTCTAAGTTAGATTATATCTCGTCGGCAGGCTTACGTATCTTCCTTAGCATCCTGAAGAGTGCCAAGCCCAAGGGCGACCACGTTTATATCAGGGGCATTTCCGATAGCATTCGCGCAGTCTTTGCCATGACGGGCTTCGTCAACCTCTTCGAGTTCAAATAAAATTGCAGGCAGTATGGAGAGCCCATTGAAACTTGATCCACACGGAGAATCATTAATGCAGCAGTTCCGTGAAATGCTCCCCACGCTGAAACTGCTAGAACAAGAGGCTTACGAACAGTTGCATCGAGTTCTTGATGAGCAGGACATTTATGTCACTGCCTTCGAACATCGTATAAAGAGTGAGCATTCTCTGGCCGGGAAGTTGGAACTGAAAGGTGCAAAGTACAAGAGCATCCATGATATTACCGACCTTGTAGGACTGCGCGTCATCACCTTTTATACCGATGAGGTTGACAAGGTCGCTGCCATCGCTAAACGCATTTTCGATATTGACTGGAAGGAAAGCGTGGATAAGCGAAAACTCCACCAGTTGAATTCCTTCGGCTATAACTCGTTGCACTACATCTGCCGGCTCAAGACGGGTGGCCCGCGCTTTGAGTTGCAGATGCGAACGGCACTTCAACACGTGTGGTCCACCATCGAGCACGACATCGGTTATAAGAACGACGTAAAGATTCCCAATGAATTTATACGACAGTTTAATCGTTTAGCGGGTATGCTCGAGCTCATTGATGATGAATTTAGCCGTCTGCGCCTCGTACTCACAGACTATCGTCGCCAGGTTCAGTCCCTTGTAAAGAACGGGCACCTCAACGAAGTGCCTCTTTCTGCCGACACGTTCCGCAGCTATCTGGAATTACATCCCTTCGACCGCCTGAACCGTCGGATTGCTGCAGTTAACCAGGCCGAGATCTACACCGTCTCTCTGGTTCCCTTCCTATCACTATTAGAATCTTTCGGATTAAAGACCCTCGGTGATGTGCAGGATTTTATCGATAACAATAGTGATGATGCCTACCAGTTGGCACTCTCTCATTTGGCTATTACAGACATCGACATTCTCTCCTCCAGCGCAGCCCTTCAATATCTATGTATGGTATATGTACTCAAGCACGGAGACGGTCGAGATGGGCTTAAGAGCATTTTCGATAAGATAAATGGAGAATCAGATGCCAACGGTATGCTAGCCGACCTCATGCTCGAGCAAGCTGGAACACAGCCGTTCATACAAAAGAAACTTTAAAAAAAGGTCATGCCAAATAAACCATTAGACACAACACTACTAGACCATGCCATCATATTTGCCGTCCGTGCTCATGCCGGAACAGAACGTCGTAGCAAAGGATTTCCCTACATTGTCCACCCTTTGGAGGCTGTAGAGATTGTGGCTACAATGACCTCCGACCAAGAATTGCTGGCCGCAGCCGTCCTTCACGATACGGTTGAGGATACCAGTGTAACATTAGAACAAATATGTGCAGAATTCGGAGAACGCGTAGCATCTATTGTTGCCGTTGAAACTGACGAACCCCATCAGAGCCCCGACAACTTAGAAAACTGGCGTGCTCGAAAACAAGCCGCCATCGACCGCATAGCTGCGGCCTCTCACGATGCGAAGATTGTTGCCTTAGGCGACAAACTCTCTAATATGCGGGCCATCGGCCGTGACTATGACATACAAGGTGACAACCTTTGGACGTTGTTTCATTCTAAAGATCGTAAAGACCACGAATGGCATTACCGAGGACTAGCCGAAGCACTTCACGAACTTCATGATACTTTAGCCTACAGGGAATTTGAGAAACTCATCAACCATGTTTTCCATAGTTGAAAGTTTGGCTAAGACTTATCAGATAATCTTCTCCGCAGCGGCTCGTCATAGAAAAGCAGGAATAATGTTGCTAACAAGACCGAAACCACTAGAGTGACAATGGCGAGAAGCCAGGGATGGACATAACCCTGATAAGGGGCCCCATCGCGTGCCACCATTGTAATATAAAGATAAATAAGAGGAAAATGAGTGGCATAAAGAGGGTAAGACAGCCGGCCAAGGAAAGAGACCGCACGTTGCTGTCTGCCACTCACCATTCCACGAGCTCCAATCCAAATGATACCAGGAAAGAAAGAGAAAAGACATACCAATTGATATATGGTTTCGGATTCTTTGCCTCCAAACAGAGGCAAGCCCAGCAATACAACAAGAGCTAAACTGCAGAACAGAAATACAGGTCCCTGCAAAGGCTCGGGTTTTCGCTGGCGGAACATCCTGGCCATGAGTAAGCCCATAGGATAGGCGTAAAGCATACGGAGCGCACCACCCAGAAGGTTCATAGGCTCGGAAGACCATCCGTACGCAACACCGCCGTCCTCTTGTAAAAGGGCATAGGCGGCAATAGAGAATATACCACACGCTACCCAGAGAGAATATACCACACGCTACCCAGACACGAAGCCATTTGGTGGGAAGACGGTGAAGCAGGATACCATAAAGCAAACTGCCTATGTATTCGAAGAACAATGACCAGTGCGGACCGTTCAAAGGAAAGGCCTCGGTATTACCGCGAACATCCATACCAAGGGGCGAAGGAATCAGAAAAAGCCCCAACAACGTTGCCCACATCACAGCTTGAAGAGACACCTCAGTGCCATCCCATTTAGTACATCCCTGAATCAAAAAAACGATAACACCGAAAAAAACACCCATCACCACCATGGGATGCAATCGTATCAGGCGTCTCTTAACAAATCCCCAGAAGGTAAGAGTCCCCCCTCTCCCCGGAGCGAATGGGGTCTTTAGAGTAGCCACTGAATGTGGCTGCGGCCCCACAGAGGGGAGAGAGTCCCCACTCTCGACGGTGTTCGGGACGGGGGTGAGGCTTTCATCATACGCATATCCCATTACAAAACCGGAGAGAATGAAGAAAAAATCCACTCCCAGAAAACCATGGAAGAACTCGTAGACAGGTGTAGGCCATACAAAG
>CADAWW010000013.1 GCA_902791675.1 uncultured Bacteroidales bacterium | reverse complement strand
AATAAAATGAAAAAAAGAAATGTTTCTTTATTCCTTTCCGTGCTGTTATGCATGATTGGAACCGTTACCCATGCACAGGATAACGAACGGCTTTCGTTCGGCGTAATTTCGGACGTCCACTTTGAGAACAATATGGGCGAAGGAGCTATGGTGAAAGTACCCAAAGCCCTGAGGAACCTTACGTCGCACAAGGCGCTGGATGCGATTGCCGTTGTGGGTGACCTCGCAAATGCGGGTAAAGCTTCGGAGTACGAGATGATGACAAGTGTCTTCTCGGACAAGGCAAACTTTAGCAACCCGGTAGGAACCTTTCTGTTCCTGATGGGTAACCATGACAACATGGACAGCAATGGAACGGAGAACTACCAGAAAGGGCTGAGCTCCTTTAACGACGGTAAAGACTATCCCCTGCACCAGTACAAGGTTATCAAGGGATATCCCTTTATCACCATTAGCATGCGTACCAGTTCGAGCAACGACACAGGAAATGCTGCTACCGGCACTGCTGCCTATCCCCAGGATGTTGTTAATCAGTTGGAGGCATGGCTGGAACAGGCAAGCAAGGAATGCCCCGGCAAACCTATCTTTGTGTTCACCCATGTGCCACCCCGCTGGACGGTATATGGATCATGGCCGGAATGGGAAAACGGCAATGCCTGGAGCATGAAGGTACTGAATCCGGTTCTGAACAAATACCCGCAGGCCGTGGTGTTTGCCGGACACAGCCATTATCCGTTGGGCGACCCACGCAGCATACATCAGGGGCCCAATCCCAAATCCGATCGGCAGAACCACTATACCGTTATCAATACGGGAAGCACCACCTATTCAGAAGTGAACCCCGGGGCAGTGAACGTGGGTATACATCCCGAAGGCTATGTTAACGTGACCGAAGGCATGATAGTAAGCGAACTGCCCAACGGCGATATTGACATAACACGTTATGACACCTATCGCAATGTGGAAATAGATGCCGAACACCACTGGGTGCTGAAGGCTCCGTTCGACGGGTCGAAGTTCGAGTATGCCGACATCCGCGATGCCGATGACAATCCCAACAATATAACCCTTTGGGACGGTCTGCCTGCTCCTGTATTCACCAAGAGTGCAGAGATTAAGGTAAAGCAAACAGCCTTCGACGCTATGGTATCTATTCCGCAGGCTAGCGATAACGAGTGTGTATTCCGCTATCGCATCCGTCTTAGCAAAAACGGACTGGTAATCTCCGAAAAATTCATCTTCTCTCAATTCTACCTGAATACCGACACGCCCAACCCGCTGAGCTATTATGTGTCCAATCTTTCGCCTGAAACGGAATACCAACTGGAGGTGGTGGCCCTCGACTCGTATGGCAATGCCTCTTACCCCCTTACGGCAACCTTTAAGACACCTAAAGCTTCAGAAGGCAATACGGTTCCTGATCCGGACGGCAAATGGGCGTTCCAGGATGCAGGAGACCTACTGAAGGCAGAACAGGGCAACCTAACCATAACACCATATATCGTGGGCAGCAAGCGTGTGGACAAAGCAGGAAGCCTGGAGGAAGCGGGCATTCAGTCTATAGAGGGTCCGACGGCAGAGAACAAGGCAATCCTGGTTCCAAAGAACACAGCTCTAAGATTAAATCGTGTAATCGGCACAGCCACCAGAGAATATACCATCCTGATGGACATAAGAATGAAGGATGCAGGCGTTTACAACTCTCTGATTCAGACAAACGAGAACAATACGAACGACGGCGACCTGTTTGTTTACCAGAACCAAATTGGCATGAATGCCATGGGAGGATACACCGGCGAGATAAAGAACGACACCTGGTACCGCATCGTCATGATAAATCACGACGGAAAAGTCTGTGTTTATGTGGATGGCCAGAAGGTTATAGATAAAGCCACATCAGACGCGCGTTGGGAACTGGACCCGTGGGGATTCTACCTGTTCTGTGACGAGGATGGAGAAATGACGGATACAGAGGTGGCCGAGGTGGCCTTCTGGGAAAAAGGACTCTCGGACAATCAGGTGAGAAGCCTTTCGGGACTGGATATCATCGACGACCAGGAAGAAGAGCCTTATCTGACTGTAAAGACACCGAGCGTTAAGTTGGTGAATGAACAGACTTTCTTTATAACCATTGACACCAACGCGCCCTTTACCTTCGAACTACCCGAATGGATAGAGGCCGTAGATGCAGCGCCCTTCAAAGGTGAAAGGACATATACCTTCCGCCTAAAATCCGATATACAGAACGAACGCTTCGAGGGTACCATCAAGGTTATCAGCCAGGATGCCGGCACACAGGAAGTAGAGGTAACCGTATTCGTAGGTGACGAGATTCCCGAGATGCTGGGTTCCTGGACGTTTGACGATACGCATGACCTGTTGGACGGCGGCAGCTACCCTTCTATCCTACAGGCAGCCTTCAAGGGTGCCGAGGGGCCCGAGAAGACCAACGACCTGACCTCTATAGGTATTGTACCTACAACGGGGCCGACCGAAGAGAACGGTGCTATCAGCATCCCCAAAGATGCCTACCTGTGGTTCACGCCCAATGCCGACGAAGCAGAACTGCACGACTATACCCTTCTCTTTGATATTAAGCCTGCCGACCTGAACGGCTACAAGGCGATTTTCCAAAGTGACATCACCAACCAGGAGGATGCCTCGCTCTTCATAAAGAACAATCAGGTGGGACGGGGCGGTTCAATCGGATATGTGAGCAACTTGCAACTGGACAAATGGTATCGTCTGCTTTTCGTGGTCAAGGGAAACCGGGGCATCCTGTATCTCGACGGAGAGAAAGTGGGAGAGGCTTCTGTACCCATGGATTACTGGACCATCATAAACGAGGCGTTGCTGTTTGCTGATAACGACGGTGAGGAAGGAACGCTGAATATTGCAGGAATACGGTTCTGGGATCTCCCGCTTTCTGCAACACAGGCCAAGAGATTAGGTGATGTATATAAAGATGTAGAGGAATACTTTGCCGTACAGACCTCGGGAGTACGCCTCATTGACCAGAATGACTTTACCATCTCCGTGAATTCAAACGTTCCTTTTACATTCGAACTACCTGATTGGATAGAAGCTGTGGATACGACCTTCGTGAGCGGCGAAAAGAGCTATACCTTCCATGCTACAGAATTGGAAGAGGCAGGTCGCCGTAGTGCTGCCATCCAAGTGAATGCGGAATACTACCCCACAGAGGAGGTGAATGTGGTCCAGATAAAGATAGGTAGAGAGCTGCCTGAGAGCACTGGCCGCTGGACATTCGAAGATGCTGACAACCTGATGGCAGGAACAGGTACTGCAACCCTAAAGGCTGCCTACAAAACCGAAGAAGGTCCGAAGACCACAGATGACCCCTCGGAGGCTGAGATTGAACCCGTGGAAGGACCTTTGGAAGATAACAAAGCCATCACCATGCCCGTCTCGGCTTACCTGATGATGTCTAACAACACTGGCTTCGCTGAATTGACGGACTATACTATTATGCTGGATGTGAACCCCTTAGTGCTGAAAGGCTATCATGCACTCTTACAGACTAATCCCCGTAACAATACCGATGGCGGCTTCTTTATCAAGAACGGCATGATTGGCCTGAACGATAATGGGTTAGGCTACAACGGTATTATGCAAGAGGGTAAATGGCACCGAATTGTCTTTGTGGTTAAGGAAGGCTTTGCCTATACCTATCTGGACGGAAAACGTGTAGGACAAAGCACCAAGGCTGACTTTGCCAAATGGACCTTACTGCCCGAGGCACTTCTCTTTGCCGACGACAATGATGAGGACGGCTATAACGAGGTAGCCGAGGTGGGTTTCTGGGATATTCCCCTTACCGACGAACACATTGCGCAATTGGGTGGTGTTAAGCAGAGTTGGATTGACGACCCTATAGATGAGCCTGTTAGCGTATGGACTTTCGACGACAAAAACGATCTGCTGGCCGGTACAGGTACAGCTACACTGCGTGCTGCTATGAAAGGAACTGAAGGACCTGAAGCAACAGATGACCTTGCAACAGCCGGTATTGTTACCGTACAAGGACCTTCTGACACCAACGGCGCCATAACCGTTCCTATCGACACTTACCTGCAGTTTGCCCACAATCAGGGGGAAGACCAGCAGACCTTCACCTTCTTGATGGACATTCGTCCGAAGGACCTTACGAATTACAATGCGCTCTTCCAGAGTCAGGTTCTGAACAACAAAGATGCAAGTCTCTTTATCAACAAGGAGCAGAAACTTGGCATCAACGTTAGCGGACTGGGCTACGGAGGAAAGTTGATTCAGGGCAAATGGCACCGCATCGTCTTTACTGTGGATAACTGTAGCATTACCACCTACCTGGACGGGAACAAGATTGGCGCATCTACGTCGGCAAATGCCGATAAGTGGATTCTGCACAAAGTGGCCTATTTCTTTGCCGACGAGGATGGTGAGGAAGGTGCTGTGGATATTGCCGAACTCCGATACTGGGATGTTGCCCTTGCTGGCTTTATGGTTCAGGAACTGGGTGGCATTGAAGAGGATGAAACCTCCATTCTGCATCCGGAACTTAAGAACAACTCCCAACTGATTTACGACCTTAGCGGCCGCAAAATTACTTCTCAATTGAGGAAGGGTATTTACATCGTAAATGGGAAAAAGGTTGTGATTAAGTGAAGAACCAGAAAAGATTTAATCAGAAAAGGGATTTGCGATTACTCGTAAATCCCTTTTTCTGTAGCGGGAGTGGGTCACGATCCCACGACCTCCGGATTATGAATCCGACGCTCTAACCAGCTGAGCTATCCCGCCATTTTGCGTTTGCGGTTGCAAAGGTATGGCTTTTTCTGCTATCTGCCAAACTTTTGGACAGAAAAAAAAGAAAAGTAATTGAATTTATTCTGCCGTACAGCTGACCTTCGAAGCATACCAGATATCCTGCATCTCGTTCAGACGCTCTTTTATCTCTCTGTCGGTCAGACCGTTATCTAAGCGTTTGCCATTAAGATAAAGGTTGGACGAATGAGATACACGACTGAGTGTATCTCCGTCGACAACAGGCATAACGGCAAATGACTGACGAGAACCATAGACACTGGGGTTGATGGCCATAACATTGTGGAAACGTGAATGAGGGGTACTCTTGAGTTGACCGCCTGCAACAAGACCGCCGGCAAACTGACCAGACACATTTCCTGAGCTGTAGCAGCCGTCCATAGTGAAGGGAGCACATACCTTGCCAACCAATCCTCCAGCATAACTGCTGATGCTGTTGACATCTACAGAAGAATAGCAATTAGAGAGAATTGACTTACTTCCAATATTGCCTACCAATCCTCCAGCATAACCCTGACTGCTAACACGCCCCGTAGCATAACAGTTATCTATAATTGATGTGTTGGGGAAAGCAGCATGACCCAGATATCCGGCTACAGCACCAGCCCCATAACCTGTACAGAAAATATTGACATTCTCGAAGCCTACATTCCGGCACTCGCCACACAATACGCCAAAGAAACTGCCGTAATAGCAGGTACGGGAAGTAGTGAGGTTGCGAATAACATGTCTGTCACCGTTGAGCGTTACCCAGAGAGCATATTCGTCGGCCCTATCATTAAGAGGAGTCCAGTCTATGCCCTGCAGGTCGATATCGTTGATAAGGGTAAAATAAGTCATCTTATATGGGGTAAGCGCGGACTTCATGTTACACATCTGTCGGGTATTGCAAATAAGATAAGGATTCTCCTTGCTACCGTCACCGCCACTGAATTTGGATACATCCTGGGTGGGAGTAAAGCATGCCAAATCGTTATTGCGATTAACCTCAACCTGATAAAGACCCGCCTTAAGTCCCTTGCTGACATTCAGTTGGATGGTGTGATTACCTTCGCGGTCGCTTACCATTTTCTCCAGTTCGGCATATACAGACGTATATCCGGGATTCTTCATGTTGGTCTCTTGGGCCAACTTAACCTCAGCCTCGGTACGGGCACGACAATAGGTATTGCCTGTAACTGTATTATAAACCAACTCGTCCCCAGCTTTCATCTCGACCACATTGCCGGTCTTATTGTCAGTAAACTCCACAATTCCCTTATCCAACGAAAGAAGATCTTTCTGACTGCCTTTCTCGCTGACTAGAAAGAACTCTGTTCCTAATACGCGCACCTGTTCCTTTTCTGTAGAAATAAGGAAAGGATGGCTGGCGTCTGATGTAACACAGAAATAAGCTGAGCCCTGGAACTTCACATTACGACGACCACGGACGAAATCGCTGGAGGAATAAGAGATCTGTGAATTCTCTTTCAGCAACACCTGTGTACCATCGGGCAACTGAAGTGTTGAAGTCTCACCAGCCACAGTAGAGGCAACCATCTCTCCATCAGTCAAACTGCTTATGTTATAATACATAATAGTTGTACAAGTAAGCAGAATGGGGAACAGAATCGCAGCAGCCCACAACATGGCATTGCGGACTGTTGACTGGTGACGCTGTAGCCAGCTATTGCTGGAAACGATAGAGCGATTAAGTATATGCCTTTTGAAACGGAGAAAAGCAGCCTCGCCGTCATAGGCTTTTTCTATGATAGACGAGCCCATCCATGCTTCCTTCATACGGACGAACTGCTGTGCATTTTCCTCGGATGACGCAGCCCATTCCACGAGGATATCGGCATCCTCTCGCGATATTTCTCCAGTCAGATAGTCAATAATAAGAAGTGATATATCCTGATTGTTTTTCATTTTCCTATTTTTATACGCCTTCATAGAAATGACAAAAAAATTACCTCGTTGAGCTAAATGAGTATCATAAAAATTGTTAAAACGGCCAGATATTTTGAAAACCGACTTTCTATTAACTTCAAAGCCTGTTGTATGCGGACCTTGACCGTATTGGCGCTGACACCATCCTCGGCACCAATCTGTCGATACGTCATATCCTGAAAACGGCTCTTAATGAAAGTTGTTTTAACAGGCTCTGGAAGATTCTCTATACATTCGCGCATCAAGCCTTCTAACTCATTGTCGAGCAGTCTTCCCTGAGGTGTTACAGCATCGATTCCAGAAAGTGCATCTCGTGCATCCTGCTCGCCCAACGTACTGAAAGTCTGGACGGTGCGGGTTGTCTTAGAGTTAAGCAGATTAAGGCAATGGTTGCGGGTACTCATCATCAGATAGCTTCTGAGATTGGAATGAATAACAATTTCGCTACGTACCTCGTATATATGACTGATGACATCTGATACGGCAGCTTGGGCGAGGAACTCGTCGCAAAGAATTCCCTCGGCCAGAATACACATAGGTCCATAGTATACCCTGAACACATATTTGTATGCATCCTCAGAACCTTCAACAAGGCCGTGAATTATCGATTTCTCGTCAACTGCCATCAGTTTTTCAGTTCATAATTCATATTTAGCGGTTAGCGAACCTCTAAAGCCCCTTAAACTCCTTAAACTGCCTCTAAACTCTCAACCCTAAACTCTCAACTTTACATCGGTTTCCCTCCTTCAACATAAGGCCATCCGTCCTTACCCCATTGGATACGGGACATAAACATAGGTCGCTGTCCAGGTTGACGGCTTTCGCGTACGTGACAATGATAAAAAATGTATTCGTTGCCGTCGGCAGCCTTGAAAATCTCTCCGCAATGCCCTGGGCCAAAGAAATTATCGCCCTCGTCGCTATGTAAAACAGGTGTGGCATACCCCTCTTTCATAGATTTGCTTTCTCGGTTAAGAAACGTACCTGTAAGCTTCTTACTGCGGCCCACTTGTAACTGATAGGTATGATTACCGAAAAATCCAGAACTGACGAACAGATACCAATAGCCCTTGCGATAATGAAGATAGGAACCCTCGAAAACCTTTGAGCGGTCTGGACACTTGCAAACAGTAAGACCAGCCACGTGTTCGTATTTGGCGCCCTCTTTCAGAGAAAGGCCGTCAGGAGTTAATTCGATACGGTGGATACCCCCAACAGATCCAAAAAAAAGCCACACCTTACCAGTCTTCGGGTCTGTAACAACCTCTGGGTCAATAGTATCCTCTATGCCTGTTTCCTTTCCGCTGGTAATAATACCCTTGAACTGGAACTGGCATGGAGTAAATTCTTGGAAAACACCAATATTACTATCCTCGGCACTATTATATAGGGTAAGATACAGCAACCGTTTGCCATTTACTGTAGCCACATCAGGTGCCCAGAAATTTCGTGAAATCTTAGAAACAGTTTCCCAAGAAGAATCATCAATAGGTGTTATGTCCGATATATGCCAATTAAACAAATCATCGCTTACCAAACTGCGTCTCGGATTTGTAGCAACACAATAATATCGGCCATCCTCCGCCCTCCAGATGGTAGGGTCTGGCCAGTTACGCGCCCAAACGGGATTCTTTACCTGCTGAGCACAAGCTAGAAACGAAATCAGAAAAATAGGTAAGAGAATGAAAGAACGGCAATATCGAATCATGTTGTTTCTATGGTTTTTTTCATTACAGGGGGCAAAGTTACACATTTTTCTGTTTTATGATAAAAAATGGGATGAAAAATGTTACTCATTGATAGAAAATATGTAATTTTGCACCCTCATTATAATTTTCATGCACGCATAACCAAACATTATATATGGCAGAAACAAGAAAAATCCAGCGAGCTCTGGTATCCGTATTTCACAAAGACGGATTAGAGGAAATCCTGCGCACCCTGAATGCGCAAGGTGTTGAATTGCTGAGCACCGGCGGTACACAGACATTCATAGAGAGTTTAGGTATCCCTTGCCAGAAAGTAGAAGATGTAACCACCTATCCCAGTATCTTGGGTGGTAGAGTAAAGACCCTTCATCCCAAGGTATTTGGTGGTATTCTGGGTCGTCGCGAATTAGAGAGCGACCAGCAACAGATGAAGCAGTACAACATCCCAAACATTGATCTGGTAATCGTTGATCTCTACCCCTTCGAGGCTACCGTAGCCAGTGGCGCAAGCGCTTCAGATATCATTGAAAAGATCGATATAGGTGGTATCAGCTTAATCCGTGCCGCAGCAAAAAACTTCCGCGATGTGATTATCGTTCCCTCTAAGGCAGAGTACAAGCCCTTGTTGGAGCTGCTGCAGAAGCAGGGAGCACAGAGCGATATTGAAGACCGCAAATGGTTTGCCACTCGTGCCTTCGGCGTAAGCAGTCATTACGACACCGCCATTCATGAGTGGTTTGAGAAATAAAGTCTAAGGTTAACGAAAACGGAAACTAACAACTTGTCAACTCGTTTAATTGTCAACTAAAAAGAAACAAATATATGAAGTGGTTTTCGCTTAGCAAAGAACTTGCAATGGACTTGGGCACTGCAAATACTATCATCATCAGTGATGGAAAGATTGTCGTTGACGAGCCCAGTGTTGTAGCTTTGGACCGCCGCAGCGAGCGTATGATTGCCGTAGGCGACAAAGCCAAGATGATGTATGAGAAAACAAATCCTGAAATCCAAACCATTCGTCCTTTGCGTGACGGTGTAATCGCAAACTTTAATGCCTGCGAGCAGATGATGCGCGGTCTGATAAAGATGGTGCATTCGGGCAACCGTCTGTTCTCTCCCAGCATGAGAATGGTTATCGGTGTACCCAGTGGAAGTACAGAGGTGGAATTGCGTGCCGTTAGAGACAGTGCAGAGCATGCCGGCGGCCGTGAGGTCTATCTGATATATGAGCCAATGGCTGCTGCCATAGGTATTGGACTGGACGTTCTGGCACCCGAAGGCAACATGATTGTGGATATTGGTGGCGGTAGCACAGAGATTGCCGTAATCAGCCTTGGCGGTATTGTTGCCGACAAGAGTCTGCGTATTGCAGGTGATGTACTGACAGCTGACATCCAGGAATATATGGGCCGCCAACACAATGTTAAGGTGAGCGAGCGTATGGCTGAACGTATCAAGATTCATGTGGGCGCAGCCCTTGCTGATTTAGGTGATGACGCTCCTGAGGATTACGTAGTTCATGGTCCTAACCGTATCACCGCTCTTCCCATGGAAGTGCCCGTATGTTATCAGGAAATTGCCCACTGTCTGGAAAAGACAATTGCCAAAATAGAAGCTGCTATTTTGAGTGCTTTGGAGGAAACACCTCCAGAATTGTATGCCGACATTGTTAAGAACGGTATCTATCTGGCTGGTGGCGGTGCTCTTTTGCGCGGTTTGGCAAAACGTCTTACAGACAAGATAAATATCCCCTTCCACGTAGCCGAAGACCCTCTGCATTGTGTGGCAAAGGGTACTGGAGTGGCTCTTAGGAACATTCATGAATTTCCTTTCTTAATGTAAATTGAGAGAGCTATTAGACAGAATAACACAGAATGTCCACTGGGTCGTTTTCCTTCTTTTGGAAGTACTCAGTGGATTCATGCTTTTCAGATTCAACCACTATCAGGGAAGCGTATGGTTCACACAAGCCAATATGGTGTCCGGGAAGGTACTGGAATGGGAAGCCAAGGGTTTCCAGTATATGAATTTGGGTAAAGAAAATGCTTACCTAACCCGTCAGAACATATTATTGCAGAATAACCTTAACGTTTTGCGTCACGAACTGGCAGAGTTGAAGAAAGACACCTCTGTAACCCAACAATACCAGACAGATTTGCTGAAGAATACAGAGATGATTCCCGCCCAGGTTATTTCGAACAGCATCAGACAACGTGACAACCTGATTACCATCAACGTAGGAAGCAATGACGGCGTAGAACCCGAGATGGGAGTGGTTAGCGGTACTGGTGTGGTAGGAATTGTCAGCAAAGTAACACCCCACTATGCCTTGGTATTGTCTGTCTTGAATAGCAGGAGCAGTATCAGTTGCCGGTTGAGAGGAACGGAATACTTTGGTTACATGAAATGGAACGGGGGTAATCCGCTCCAGGTTTCTATGGATGATGTGCCCCGTCATGCAAAACCCAAAATCGGTGACATTGTGGAGACAAACGGGTTCAGCAGCCTTTTCCCTGCTGGCATCTTCTTAGGAAGGGTGGCTCAGATACACAACAGCGAAGACGGACTAGCTTATTCGTTGGAAATACAGATGGGAACCGATATTGCCCATGTGCAGAACGTTTATGTGCTAAAACACCACATGAAGGAAGAATTAGATTCACTAAAAAGGGAATGATAGTTACACTACTGAAACGATTATATATAGTGCTACTGTTAGTGGCATTCCAAGTATTAGTGCTTAACCACATGCAACTGTTCGGTTACGGCACTCCGCTTATTTATGTGGTGTTGCTACTCTATATGCCCATGGGATCTATGAAAGCTGGCGTACTTCTGTGGGGCTTCTGCACAGGTTTGTTAGTTGATATCTTTACAAATACACCTGGTGTTGCCAGCGGGGCCATGACGTTCGCAGCCTTAATCCAACAACCCCTGCTGAAAGTTATGGCACCCCGAGATGCTGCCGAGGATATTACGCCCAACATGGCTAATATGGGAAAGTGGAACTATGTAAGGTATATGATGATTATATACCTGATACACCACTTGGTATATTTTACATTGGAATGCTTCTCGCTCTATCACATTGCAGATGCAGCCTTACTTATGGTAGCCAGTTGGGTTAGCAGTATGCTGCTTGCCCTACTTCTGGAATCTTTTCGCAAAAAGAAATAACGGCTCCTTTCAGTTATGGCTGTCAATTATGATTTAGATAAAAGGAAATACATATTGGGTGGTGTGGCATTCCTCATCATTCTGATATATCTGCTCCGTCTCTTTACACTACAGTTGTTGAGTGACGACTTCAAGAAGAATGCTGACAGCAATGCCTTCCTGCGCAGAATCCAGTTCCCTGCCCGCGGTGTTATTACAGACCGTAACGGAGAGTTGTTGGTATACAACCAGCCGGCCTATGATGTAATGGTGATAATGAACGAGCAGGAAGGAGTTGATACACTGGATTTGTGCCAAAGCTTACATATCAGCAGAGAATGGTATGAGAGGCGAATGGAGGAGATTAAAGACCATTGGCGGAACCCCGGATACAGCCGGTTCACCCAGCAACTCTTTATGAGCCAGCTATCGACAGAGGAGTTCAGCAGGTTCCAAGAGAAACTTTTCCGTTTCCCTGGCTTTTACATTCAGAAACGTAGTATCAGACAATACCGTCACCCGTATGCTGCACATATCCTAGGTGATGTGGGCGAGGTTAATCCACAAGACATAGAAAGCGACAGCTACTACCAAAGCGGCGATTACATAGGAAAACTGGGAGTCGAACGCAGTTATGAGAAAGAATTGCGTGGTGAAAAAGGTATGGAAATCCTGTTGAGAGATGCGCGAGGCAGAATTAAAGGACATTATCAGAACGGGAAGTTCGACCTGGCTCCTGTGCCCGGACGCAACCTGAAATTGAGCATTGACATCAAGTTACAGGCATTGGGAGAAAGACTTATGAGAGGGAAACTTGGCAGTATTGTTGCCATAGAGCCCTCAACAGGTGAGGTGCTCTGCATGGTATCGAGCCCCACCTTCGACCCCAAGTTGATGGTAGGCCGTCAGCGTGGGAAGAGCCACAAGCTTCTTAGTCAGGACCCACACAAGCCATTACTTAACCGAGCTATCATGGGACAGTATCCCCCTGGCTCAACATTCAAGACCAGCCAGGCATTGACTTTCCTGCAAGAGGGTGTTATCACCCCAGGAACAGCCTATTCTTGCAGTCATGGCTTCCATAACCGAGGTCTAACCGTTGGTTGTCACGGACACGGGTCCCCTCTTCCACTGATTCCCGCCATAGCAACATCCTGCAATGGTTATTTCTGTTGGGGACTATATTACATGTTCGGCAACCGGAAGAAATACCCGACTGTTCAAGATGCCATGACTACATGGAAAGACTATATGGTATCTATGGGCTTCGGCTATACACTGGGTATTGACCTCCCCGGTGAGAAAAGGGGAATGATACCCAATGCGCCTTATTACGACAAAGCCTATCGTGGCGATTGGAGCGGTCTTACTGTCATCAGCATTTCCATCGGTCAGGGTGAGGTAAACCTTACTCCGTTGCAGATTGCCAATCTGGGAGCTACCATTGCCAACAGAGGCTATTACATTATTCCGCATGTAGTAAAAGAGGTACAAGGCCAGCCACTCGACACTACCTTTACCCGCAAGCATTACACAAAGGTTGAACGTAAGAATTACGAATATGTGGTGCAAGGTATGCGCCAAGCCGTTCTGGGCGGAACCTGTCACACGGCAAATACCAGTATGTATGAAGTCTGCGGAAAAACGGGAACGGCACAGAACCCTCACGGACAAGACCATAGTGTTTTTATGGGATTTGCTCCTCGAGAGAATCCTAAGATTGCCATCTGCGTATATGTAGAGAACGGAACTTGGGGTGCTACATATGGCGTTCCCATCGGTGCTCTGATGATGGAACAATACATAAACGGACATCTCTCGGAAAGCAGTTTGCAAAAGGCAGATGTCTTTGAACATAAATATCTTTTTACTCCCACAATTTATGACGCGACGGAATCTGAATAGAAATAGCCAAGGACCTAACCTGTTGAGTTGCATCGACTGGTTTACCATACTCATCTACCTAATGCTGCTGGCTATGGGATGGATGAGTGTCTGCGGTGCCAGCTACGATCTGGATCAGGGAGGCAGCATCGTTGACTTCTCTACCCGAAGCGGCATGCAGATTGTTTGGATTGGAACCTCACTTATTCTGGGCACACTGATACTTATGACTGACGACCGGCTTATTGAATCGCTTTCATATATTATATATTTAGGATTCCTGGTTCTGTTGGCAGTCACTCCGTTTCTGGCTCATGATATTAAAGGTTCTATGTCTTGGATTAAGATTGGCAGCTTTAGCATCCAACCCGCCGAGTTTGCCAAATTCGGAACTGCACTATGTGTAGCCAAGGTGATGAGCACATACGAGTTTGATGTAAGCCGATGGAAGGATTTCGTAATAAGCGTTTCCCTAATAGTCATCCCGATGGTGCTGATAGTTCTACAGCGAGAGACGGGAAGTGCCCTTGTGTACAGCGCCTTCTTCCTGATGCTCTACCGCGAAGGAATGCCAGGCTGTATTCTTTTCTCCGGTGTTGCAGCTGTTATATACTTTGTAGTAGGTGTGCGATTCTCGGAGGAAGCATTGATGGGTGTGCCGCAAATGACATTAGGACAGACTTTAGTGCTAATACTTGTTCACCTGTTCACTGTAGGGATGGTATGGGTATATACCAACAACAAAGCTGTCGGATGGCGCATCTTAGGTTGGGGAGCATTAGCCATCACTTTGGCGCTATTGTTTACACGTTATATTATGTCATGTAACGTGATGTGGATGCTGCAAGGCGTATGTGCAGTTTCTATCATATACCTGTTATATCGTGCTATGCGCGATAACATGATTCGATATTTCTACATTGCCATGTTTGCTTTGGGAAGTCTCGCATTTTTCTACTCAGCTAACTTTGTGCTCAATAATGTAATGAAACCCCATCAGCAAACACGTATACGTGTTCTCTTAGGCATGGAAGATGATCCTCGAGGTGCAGGATATAACGTTATTCAGGCCAAGATTGCTATCGGCTCCGGTGGGTTACAAGGAAAAGGATTCTTGAACGGGACACAGACAAAGTTAAAGTATGTTCCTGAGCAGGATACAGACTTCATCTTCTGCACAGTAGGCGAGGAAGAAGGCTTTGTCGGATGTGCCGCAGTTCTGGTCCTGTTTCTGGCACTGATATTAAGACTCATCCATTTGTCGGAACGACAACCCTATACCTTTGGAAGGGTATATGGCTATTGCGTTATGAGCGTTTTCCTCTTTCACGTTTTTATTAATGTGGGAATGGTATTAGGCCTTACACCGGTGATTGGAATTCCCCTACCCTTTTTCAGCTACGGAGGTTCCTCCCTCTGGGGCTTTACTATCCTACTCTTTGTTTTCCTGAGAATAGATGCCGGACGTAACAGAATGAAGCACTAACGAAAAACGCGGATACCCACATCCATAATGCCAGGCAGCACCTCTCTATGCATAAGATGCCGAATCCTTATCTCGCCCTTTTGTCCCTTTTTTAAATTTAGGGGTAGACGCTGACTCTCGTACTGGAAATAATTCATACCATTTTCTGTAAAATCACCGCTTTCGTCGGTAAGTTTATAATTTATGGTATCCACTCTGCTACTATAAGGGTTCTGGCAACTTTGTGCAACCTCTAATATAAGCCCTTCGTAGGGATAGTTGTTCGTTAACCTCAGGCCAACCAGCATGCCGAAAGATTCATCCTCGGACAGAACCGGAAGGCTGAACAGTAACGTGTCGGTTCTATTCCAGGAGTTATCAGGCAATGGTTGGTACGAATGCATCAATGTGCTTCGTTCACAACTTGCCAACAGAAGTATTAAAGGCATGAAAAAGGAAATTGTCCTAACCATTCTGAGGCTCATTCTCTGTAGTAGGAGATTGCGTCTTATTTTCACCATCGGAATGATGATGCGGTTTTTTCTTCTTTTTCTTCTTTTTCTTCTTATCGAAGCGATTCAAGTCATCCTGGGTGGCAAGATCAACCGGACGTTCCGGCTCTTTGTGTCCCCCCTCCTCCAATGTGGCAGGTTTCTCTCCCTTCTGGTTCATAGCAAAAACCTCATGGGCGCGTTCTGCCGAGATGGTAATCAGATTAGCAGCTAAACGCTTATCAGTTGAATAGGTCACCAAGCCGCTCAGGACGTCTGCCTTAAAGAAGTAGTGTTCTCCTTCTTCACTGATTAGCGTCACATCACGCTGCGGAAGTTTCTGTCCTGCCTCTATGTACTGGTCGACCTCGTAATTCATGCAACACTTCAGCTTTGCACACTGACCAGCTAACTTTTGCGGATTCAGACTGAGATACTGGAAACGGGCAGACCCAGTGCCAACACTTATAAAGTTCTTCATCCATGTGGCGCAGCAGAGTTCACGGCCACAAGGACCAAAACCACCTATACGTCCAGCTTCCTGACGGGCACCAATCTGTTTCATTTCAATGCGAACACGGAATTCTTCAGCCAGCACCTTGATAAGCTGACGGAAATCCACACGCCCGTCAGCTATGTAATAGAAGATCGCCTTGTTGCCGTCACCTTGGTATTCCACATCCCCAATCTTCATTTCCAAGCCCAAGTCCTTGGCAATCTGCCGGCTTTTTATCATGGTTTCATGCTCACGGGCTTTGGCTGCCTCATAACGTTCCAGATCGTTGGGCCGGGCAACACGGTATATCCGCCTTATCTCCTCGTTGCTCTTCAAGTTAGCCTTCTTTATCTGCAAAGCCACCAACTTTCCGGTCAGTGTAACCGTACCTATATCGTGTCCGGCAGTTGCCTCCACAGCTACTAAGTCGCCATTCTGCAAAGGCAGATTGTTAATATTGTGAAAATATCCCTTACGCGTATTCTTGAACTGGACTTCCACCAAGTCTGTCACATCCTGATTATCGGGGATATCAGCCAGGTAGTTGAAAGTATTCAACTGTCCGTAGTGACCCGTATTACTGCCTTTGGCGCAGAGACCACGTCCTCTGCATCCGCATTTATAGTTATACTCCATTATCTATCTTTTTAACAGTATTATCATTTTAAGGGCGAAGTCAAAGAATACCATTTGTGCATTTACGTTCTGTTCAATATCACGCTGTGCATCAGAGAGCTCGTCCATAATTTCTATTACATTTTTCTCATTAATAAAGGGAGCAAACCTTTGGCCGAAGTGCTCCTCTTCTTTTGTCATATAACTTATCTCCTCCTTGTGGAAGTTATACATAAAATTCTCCCGCAGAAGCCGTTGGAAGTATTCCAACATCCTTTTCTGGCGTTCACGGCCCAATTCCTTCACATTCTGCGTCCAAGCCTGTAGCTCCTTGAGGTTTCTCACATAACTACTTCTCATTAGCTGAACAAAAAGTTCAAAGAACTGTTGTTGTTCATTCCCGGCGTCCAGACGTTTTAAAGCCTCGGTATAATTACCACGGGATATATGAGCAATGTTATGGGCTAATTCCTCTGGAACAGCATGTAACGAAATCAGAGCATCTGATATCTCCTCTTCTGTAAGTGAAGGTACATTTATACGCTGGACGCGGCTCTGAATAGTACCCAACACCATTTCAGGATCTTCACTTACCAAGAGGAAATAGGTATGCAAAGGCGGTTCCTCTATTAATTTCAGCAGTTTGTTGGCAACTTCCTGGCTCATCTTCTCAGGTAACCACATCAATACTACTTTACGTCCACCCTGACTGGATTTTAATGCCATCTTTCTTTGCAGAGCATCACTTTCCTGCACGTAAAAAGTAATCTGCTGATTCTCGGCCTTTATATCATTCAGCCACATTTCCGTATCGAAATACGGATTATCAAGTAGCTGACGGCGCCAAGCCTCGATGAAATTGTCAGATACAGGATGGTCAGAAGACTTTCCCTTACAAACTGGGAAAGAGAAATGCAAATCAGGGTGTGACCAATTGTCCAGCATACGACATCCGGTACACTCCCCACAGGAATCCTGTCCGGTAGGTTCAGTACATAGCAGATAGCGGGCAAAAGCCAATGCTAAGGGAAGCTTCCCGGCTCCCTGAGGACCACAGAACATAAGAGCATGGGGCAACTGATTCTCTTCCACCATTTGTAAGAGATGTGCTTTCACCCCCTGCTGTGCTATAACCTGTTGGAATCCGTATGCCATTTTGTTCTCTTAATAAATCTGTTTAGCTATCCGAGCAATGCTGTCCACTGCACTAACCGTATAGAAATGCAGGCTGGGGGCTCCATTCTGCATCAACTCCTTGCACTGGTTCACACACCATTCAATACCAACCTGCTTTATCTCTTCGTCTGTTTTGCACTTAACAGCCTCTGCGTAAAGATCAGAAGGGAGGTCGCAATGAAAGGTTTTGGGAATGACAGAAAGCTGGCTTAGTTTAGTCAACGGTTTTATTCCGGGAATGATGGGTATGTTGATGCCCGCCTCTCGTGCCATTCCGACAAAACGGAAATACTTTTTGTTATCAAAGAAAAGTTGAGTTACTGCATACTGGGCACCCATGTCAGCTTTCTTCTTCAGTGCCAGAAGGTCTGCCTCTAAATTGGCGGCCTCCTCATGTTTCTCCGGGTAGCAAGCCACTCCATACTGGAAGGGAGCTCCTGGAACCTTGATGACAGATCCGTCCCAGAAATGTCCGTCATTAAACTTGTTTATCTGTTCTATGAGTTCCGTAGCATGAGCAGGCCCGTCTCCCGTAGGCTGGAAACTGGCATCTTCCTTGGCTTTGTCACCACGAAGTACCAGCAAGTCGTTTACGCCCAGAAACTGAAGGTCAAGCAGCATATATTCCAGGTCCTCTCTATTGTTTCCGCTACACACGATATGAGGTACTACATGTAACCCGTATTTCTGCTGAATAGATGCTGCTATGGCAATTGTACCAGGGCGACGGCGAATACGCTGACGTTGTACCAGGCCGTTCCCGACCTCGTGATACACATACTCGCTACGATGTGTAGTAATATTCACGTATCGGGGTTTAAACTCCAGTAATTGCTCTATTGTACTAAAAAGATTCTGGGTGCCCGTCCCCTTTAATGGAGGAAGCACCTCAAAAGAAAAAGCAGTTCCTTGTCGATTATTTATGATGTCTATTACATTCATTTTTCTTCTACAGGAATAACAATTGTACCAGGACAAAGATGGGCAGACATATAATCAAAGAAAACTTTAACATATAGACGAAGAAACTCGGCATTCTGAATCCGTTCTGTTCTGCAATACTCTTGACCATGAAGTTAGGCCCGTTGCCGATATACGTCAAAGAACCAAAGAATACAGCACCCATTGATATAGCCCTTAACAACGGCTCAGAGACACCTGCAACCAGATTGACAGCAGCCGGATCAGACAACGTTGTTGCAGTGGTATGGAAAACCATAGCGGTAGGAGCATTATCCAGAAAAGCAGATAGCAGGCCCGTGCAGTAGACAAACTGCCAAGGTTCTGTAATGGGTAACGGATGCTGTCGCAGATACATTAAAGCAGGAATCATAGTTGCGAAGATACCACAGAAAACACAGGCTACCTCCAATATAGGCGACCAGGCAAAGTTATTGCCGACACGTACTTTCTTCTTCGTAGTAAGAACGGAAAGAATGATAATCAGTATGAAGGCCCATTCCCTTAGTAACTTCAGATAGAAAGGAGCATCAGGCGCTCCCATCGCAGGAATATATGTCTTGTTAATGAACATGGTGCTTAGTATCACGCATACCAGCCATACCAGATTAATGAGGCCTGTAACAGTTATCCTCTCCTGCTCTTCTTCATCGGCCCGAAGCCTTTCCTTCGATTCATCCTTGTAGAATTTACTGTCCATCACATAGTAAACAGCCAGCATTATCAAGCCTGTTACCAACCACTCAGGTGCCATCCCCATGAACCAGCCAAAAGGTGTGCCCTTCTGGAAAAGCAAGAACAATGGAGGATCGCCTAACGGTGTCAGAATACCGCCGCAGTTTGCCACCATAGCTATGAAGAAAAGCACCGTATGAGTGGTATACTTACGCTGGCTATTGGTCTGCAGAAGCAGACGAATGAGCAGCATAGCTGCACCTGTTGTTCCCATAAAGGAAGCTAACAGATAACCGACAGACAGGATGGTACAGTTTACCCGTGGCGTAGCCTTCAAGTCTCCCTTTATGCAAATTCCGCCTGTTGTCACAAAAAGTGCCATCAGCAACAGAATAAAGGGAATGTAATCATACACCATCTGATGCTCCAACTCGTGTGTCAGTCCATGAGTGCAAAGCCAGAACGCCACAGGCAGTCCAAGTATAAACGAAACTATCAGTTTATGGGTGTTCTTCTCCCACCAATGCTCTAATTTGGTAAGCGGAAAAACTGCAATACATAGAAGCTGACAGACAAAAGGTATCAGCAACCATGTTGGTATAATATGCTCCATACTCTAAACTCTAATCTCTAATCTCTCAACTATTTATTCGCTCTTTTCCTCTCCAGATGATCCAGAATCACCTTACGCATACGCATACTCTTGGGCGTTACTTCTACATACTCATCCTCCTTGATGTACTCCAAGGCTTCTTCCAGAGAAAAGATGGTAGCAGGAATAATATGCGCTTTCTCGTCTGTTCCACTGGCACGAACGTTGGTCAGCTGCTTTGCCTTGCAAACGTTTATTACAATGTCATTGTCATGAACGTGCTCACCTACCACCTGACCGGCATATACCTGATCCTGCGGCTCTATGAAGAAGCGGCCTCTGTCTTGCAGATGATCGATGGCATAAGCATAAGCATTACCACCCTCCAAAGCAATAAGCGAGCCGTTTACGCGACGGGTTATTTCGCCTTTATATGGCTGATACTCCTTAAAGCGGTGAGCAATAATGGCTTCGCCCTGACTGGCTGTCAGCATATTAGTACGCAGACCGATAATACCACGGCTGGGAATATTGAACTCTATGTTCACGCGCTCTCCCTGGCTCTCCATACTTGTCATCTCACCCTTACGTCGGGTAACCATATCAATCATCTTGCTGGCAAACTCCTCGGGTACGTTGATAGTCATCTCCTCGATAGGCTCACACTTTACACCATCAATCTCCTTATAGATAACCTGAGGTTGACCTACCTGAAGTTCATAGCCCTCACGACGCATGGTTTCAATCAGCACGCTCAAGTGCAACACACCACGACCAGAGACAATCCACCTGTCGGTGTAGCCCTCAGGTATTTCCACACGAAGGGCCAAGTTCTTCTCCAACTCTTTGGCCAGACGTTCGCCGATATGACGGCTCGTACAATATTTACCTTCTTTGCCAAAGAAAGGCGAATCGTTAATGGTAAAGAGCATACTCATGGTAGGCTCGTCAATGCTGATAGGAGGTAAGGGTTCGGGGTTCTCAAAGTCACAAATTGTATCTCCGATCTCAAAGTTCTCCAAGCCGACGATGGCGCAGATGTCACCACTGGACACCTCTGCCGTTTTCTGACGGCCCATACCTGTAAAGGTATGCAGTTCCTTGATTTTTGTCTTCTCCTTGCTCCCGTCACGGTGGACAATGGTAATGTTCATGCCCTCCTTCAAGGTACCACGATGAACACGTCCCACAGCTATACGGCCTGTGTAATTGCTATAGTCCAGACTGGTGATAAGCATCTGAGGCGTACCCTCCAACACTTCGGGTGCTGGGATGTACTCCAGAATACTGTCCAGCAGATAGGTAATGTTATCTGTAGGCTTGTTCCAATCTTCGCCCATCCATCCGTTCTTGGCCGAACCATAGATAACGGGGAAATCCAACTGGTCCTCTGTTGCATCCAGATCACACATCAGGTCAAATACCATCTCGTATACCTCCTCAGGGCGGCAATTTGGTTTATCTACCTTATTGATGACAACCACAGGCTTCAAACCAATCTGCAAAGCTTTCTGCAACACAAAGCGCGTCTGTGGCATAGGCCCCTCAAAGGCGTCCACTAAAAGAAGGCAGCCGTCGGCCATATTCAACACACGCTCCACTTCACCGCCAAAATCGCTGTGCCCCGGAGTGTCGATGATGTTTATCTTAGTGTTCTTGTAGTTTATACTAACGTTCTTCGAGAGGATGGTGATTCCGCGCTCACGTTCCAACTCGTTGTTATCCAACATCAATTCACCCGTCTGCTGGTTCTCGCGGAAGAGGTTACCAGCCAGCAACATCTTGTCTACCAACGTAGTCTTTCCGTGGTCTACGTGGGCAATGATTGCTATGTTCCTAATATTCTGCATATATATTTATTCTACCTTATAGCCGGCAATCTTGGCCATACCCGGAGCTATCTCGATATTGTCTATTCTGCCCTGGAAAATCTCTGTACCGGGGCCGATAGCATAAATGGGTACATAGCCGTTCGAGTGTCCGCCGCTAGCCCAGCTAATCATAGCCACCTCGCTGAGTATATGCTTAGTAGTCTCGCACAAGTCGCCTATGCGGTCGTTCACTTTCTTATCTTCTTTTATAGCTTTCTCAATATCTTTCCAACGGTTCTCCAGACGGTCCTTCTGCTTATCGTTCAACTCAATGCCTGCACCGAAGCCCATCTCCTCTTTCAGAACCTTCTCAACAGCATCCCATGTAAACTTCTTAGGAGCTTTCTTGTACTGTTCTCTCAAGATCCACTTCAATTCGTTGATGCTCTTACGCTGGTACTTCAGGAGGTCGGTATGAATTTCATAAGGACCTACTCCCATAACCAAACCGCCTGTCTCATGGTCGGCACTGATAACGATAATGGTCTCGTCTGGGTGCTGCTCGTAGAATTCGTAAGCAACCTTAATGGCCTTGTCAAAGTCTATCACCTCGTTAATGCAGGTGCCGATGTCGTTGCTATGGCAAGCCCAGTCAATCATACCGCCTTCTACTTCAAAGAAGAAACCGCCTGTGTTCTTTGACATCAGGAAGTTTATTCCGGCACGTGTAATCTGCTCCAATGTCAGGTCATCCTTTGTCTGATCCAGTGCGTATGGAATCTGGTCGCTACCCAATTTCTCGTTTGCCTTGTCGCTCTGGAAAAGCAAAAGCTTCTCGGCCTGGCGACCCTTCTTCATATACTCTTTGTAACCCTTAACAATGGTATAGCCGGCAGCCTTAGCCTGCTCATGCAGCGAGGGCTCTCCTTCCTTAGTATAGGGACGATGGAAATCAGCACCGCCAAAGAAGTCAAAACCGCTCTTGCACAGATCCTTACCTAACTCCCAGTACATGTTACGGTCACGCTGATGACCGAAGAAAGAAGCGGGTGTCGCATGTGTAACAGCCACACTGGTTGCCACGCCGACAGCCTTGCCGGCATTCTTTGCCCATTGTGCAATGCTGGTAACAGGAGTCTCCAGATCCTTCAGCACCCCGATGGCACCATTCTTGGTCTTCTTACCTGTTGCCAATGCTGTACCGCCTGCTGCGGAG
>CADAWW010000012.1 GCA_902791675.1 uncultured Bacteroidales bacterium | reverse complement strand
CAGCAGGTGATAAAGGAAATGCCTGAATATACTCAGGCTATGAAGGAGTTGCAAACACTGAAAGCCAAATATGATGAAGAGGCTACCAGAGGAGAGACCGAGTTCCAAAAGAAATTTGTGGATTTCCTGCAGGGACAGAAAGACTTTCCTCAGACCATCATGCAGAAGCGTCAGGCTGAGCTTCAGACATTGATGGATAGCGGTGTTGCCTTCCGTGTACAGGTACAAGGTTTGTTAGCTCAGGCAGAGAAGGACTTGATTGCTGAGGTTCAGAAGAAACTGAACAGAGTGCTTCTGGAAGTAGGCGTAGAATACGGATATGGTTTTATTCTGAACACGGATGATAACGCCTGCCCGTACATAAATCCTGTGATAGGGGTGGATGTGACGGAAATCGTACGTCAGAAGCTTGGAGTTGCAGCACCATCAACCCAAGATGAGCCAAACGAATAGGTATCCACAAAATCCTGGTCCGATTGGTATATTCGATTCGGGCTATGGAGGTTTAACAATACTGCGGCAGATACGTAATTTAATGCCGCAGTATGATTATCTGTATTTAGGGGATAACGCCCGTGCGCCGTACGGTACGCGTTCCTTTGATATAGTTTACGAATTTACCCTGCAGGCTGTACGTTATCTCTTTGAACAAGGATGTCACTTGGTAATACTGGGCTGCAATACAGCTTCGGCAAAGGCTTTGCGCAGCATACAGCAGAACGACCTTCCGCAAATGGACCCGCAACGTAGGGTGCTGGGAGTGATTCGGCCTACAGTGGAGATCGTCGGCAGTATTTCCAAGAGTCGCCATGTGGGTATCATGGCCACTTCGGGTACTGTCCGCAGTGCTACATACGAGTTGGAAATTGCCAAGTTGCATCCAGATATCCAGGTTACTGGCGAAGCATGTCCGATGTGGGTGCCTTTGGTGGAGAATGATGAGTATGACGGTCCCGGCGCAGATTATTTTGTACAGAAGAATATTAAAAACCTGCTCTGTCGGGATCCGCAGATTGACTGCGTTATCCTAGGCTGTACCCATTATCCGTTGTTGATGAACAAGATTCAGAAATACATGCCTTCGGACGTTCATGTCATCGAGCAAGGTTTTTATGTGGCAGACAGTTTACGTGATTATTTGAACCGTCATCCCGAGATGGCAGCGCGAGTTACCTGTGGAAGTACAACCCGTTTTCTGACAACGGAACAGGCTGAGGCCTTCCAGTCTAATGCCGCTGCCTTCATGAGTGAGCCACTAACAGCAAGAAGAGTCTATCTGGAATAAATGAATAAGGTAAAGAGGATTGTCAATAAAGACGAGACACGGCAGTTCGTTCGTTTCTGCATAGTGGGTAGTATCTGTTTTTTAATCGATGCTGCCGTATACTATGTCGTTCGACGTTTTGCGCATTATCAGGTGGCGCTGGTTTCAAGTTACCTTGTTTCCCTTTGTTTTAATTATTTTCTCACTATATACTGGACGTTTAAAACAACCCCATCCATACAAAACCTTGTAGGGGTTGTAGGTGCCCACATGTTTAATCTCTTTGTGGTACGCGAAGGATTGATGTGGTTGTTTGTCGAAGTATTTGAAATAGATGATTCTATCGCCTATATACCAATGGCCATTATCAGTGCAGTTACCAATTTTCTGGTGATACGTTTTGTCGTGAGAAAAGCCAAGTAAAGGTCAGCAGTAAATCCTGTTATCTTCAGAGTCCTCTTAAGGCTCCCTTTCGTAAATCAGCATACGTTGGTTTACGGTAACAGGATTCATGACGTATTGTAGTAACACACGAGGGTAAGTAAGGTTCCAGAGGAACTTATGAGGCGTGGTTATTAGTCGATAACGGAACAGTTCTTCCTTGTCGTAGATGCAATGGTAGTTATCTGGTATAGGTGCATCATAATACTCATGACAGGTTATGATAGCTCCGATTTCACGTACCAGATAACGTATTTTCCCAGAAGCAACCCAATCGGCCTGCTCCTTACGTATTTCAGGGTCAAGAATGCTTGACATGAAGAAATTCTTGTTGGGGGGCAAGTGCCGTGTATGCTGGTATATGCCAGTGTCGTACGAGCTGAAGGTAAGTACTTCGCTATCGTCGCTTTCGTTGGCGTTTATTATCTCGGCCATTTCAAGAACGCATTGAGGGAACGTCCCATTTAGGAGCGTAACGATATTCCAGTTGGTAGCGGCAGATACAAAGGCTATCAGCCCCAGAATGATGTATGTTCGTAGCGTTGGGGTGTGGTTTCTGAAGAAACATATATAAAAGGGTACAAATACATACATTAGCAGTACATAGTAAAATTGTACAGTCAATATGGCAAATGAGAGTAAAAGTATACCGAATGTACCCAATGCCAGCAGTTTAACTTCCCAACGTGCCCGGACAAGGAAGATAGGCACCAGGAATGCTGCCCAGACAGCAAGTTTTATGAGTGGGAACCACCAGATGTCGGGCTCGCCATTGGTGGTTGTTCCGTGATATTGGAAAAGGTTGACCATAAAGTATGCATCAATGAGCGCCTCAACGGTTCCATGTGCTATGAAGTATGACAGAACGGGGATGGTTCCCAGTATATAACCTAGAAAAACAAATCGGATTGTATACCAGAATTCCTTAAATTGCCGGTGCTTCCATGCAATAAAGGCAAGTGCTGCAGCGCCTCCAATATAGAAGAACAATATATTAAATTTTGACCAAAAGATAAGGCCTAATCCTATGCCCATGATAAGTGACTGCCACCATAGCGGTATTTGTCGGTTTCTGGCAAAGCGGAGCATAAAGTACAATGAGTGAGCGAGAATAGGTAACGAGAACTCCTCGACACTATCGCCATAATAGAAAAAGTCTGAAGAGAGGACAAGCCAGCCTATAAGGCAAGTAAAAGGCAGCGTGATCTTGGAAGAAGAAAAGAGGCGTATTGTGTGGAGCGAATACCACATAAAGAAGAAACTGCAGATAATTTCTACTATATAGATACCTACAAAACTGTTGCGAGACAACATGGCGGCCATCTCGTGCATAAGGTATAATACAGGACCTTTGTGGTCAAAAATATCAACGTATAGTTCCTTGCCGCTAAGCATGGCGTTGCCAATGGTCATGTAAACATTGGCATCGTCCCACGGATTAAGTGGGTATAGGAAAGAGCATGTACTGAACAATGTGGATATGAGTACTGCGAAAAGAAAAAGGAATAGCGGCTCGCGATAGTCCGTTTGCTTCATATAATACATTATTATTTATAATCACCGGCAAAAATACACCATTATTCTGATTCTTTCATTATATCTGTTAAAAAAATCAACAAGAAGGGAAGTTTTTTTTCTCGTTTTTGCCTTTTTCGGAAAAAGGAGATACCTTTGTGGAGAGAATAAAAAGGCATGCAAAACAGTATGCCATAATGAATACGGAACAGATATGAGATTGTTGTCCATTTTGATGTTGTTATTCTGTCTTGTTTCTTGTACTTCAAGGAATGAGAAAGTCCGGATTGTGGATTCAAAAGGTTTGCCGAGCGAACTCCTTTTGGTTGTTGATGACAAGATTTGGCAAAGTGATCTGGCAGATACGCTAAAAGCTATAACACAGGGCTCTGTTCCCGGGCTTATGCAGGATGAACCTTTTTTTAAGACAGTAAGAATATCTTCCCGGCATTATACCCAGACCTACACGACGTTTCATAGCAAGCTATTTGTACATTTGCAGCCAGACCTGAAGTGTGCTATCGTGGGAGTATCCAGGGATGTTGTGGCAAAGCCCCAGATAGAGGTGACGGTAGCTGCTCCCAATATAGAATCATTGCGTAAGTTCCTTTCGGCTAAAGCCTTATATATTCGCAGACTTATAGATGATGCCCAGATAGAAATGCGTGCGGCTGACATTCGTAGGCACTATAATAGAGATCTGACTCAGAAGGTGGCATCTGCTGTGGGCTATGGCATTAAGGTTCCTAGGCAGATTCGTGCCAGCAAAACAGGAAAAGACTTTGCATGGGTAGGAACAAACCTAAATGAGAAGGATCTTAACATTGTACTCTATACATTACCCTGGGACGGTAAGGATTTTGCAAACGAGGAGTTATTTGTGGCATGTCGGGATTCTGTGATGCGAGAAAACATCCCGGGTAGCAGGCCTGATCAATGGATGCAGACAACAAAGATAGACGGTTCTCCTATATTGTTTTCCTGTGTACGTGATATAGACGGTCGGAAGACCTTTGAGGTAAGAGGACTTTGGGAAATGAGAAATGGTGCCTTGGGAGGGCCCTTCGTGTCGTTATCAAGAGTGGATTCGGTGAACAACAAGGTTGTTGTAACAGAAGGATTTGTTTATTCCCCGACAACTGATAAACGTGATTTGTTGCGCACAGTAGAGGCCTCCTTAAGAACAATGTATAAAACAAAAATAAAGAAATGAGATTTATATACATCACTCTTTTATGCCTGATAAGCGGTGGCAGTGTGTATGCTCAACCACGCTTCGTTCCTGATGTTGAGATAAAGAAGTTGGGTGAGGTTGAATTCCAACAGCCCAAAAGGGTTGTTTTTGGCTTTGTAAATAAAGGGAATCAGCCGTTAAGAATTTCTTCGGCGAAGGCTTCTTGCGGGTGTATGGAAGTTACTTTTCCTGAAGAGCCTGTTCCTGCTGGCGAGAAAGGCGAGATAACTGTTGTTTACGATGCCGGAACACTAGGTACTTTTTATAAGGAAGTAGAAGTGGTGACCGATGCTTCAGAGACTCCTGTCTACTTGGGAATGCAGGGAACAGTGGTCGTTGAGATTACCGAACTCGATGAGGAGTATCCGATAGATTTGGGAAATGTTCAGATACAGACTAACTATCTGGAGTTTGATGATGTACATAAAGGTGAACATCCTTCAGTGGAATTGTCACTTATAAATAAGGAGCATACAGCATTCCGTCCGGAATTGATGCATTTGCCTGCCTATCTTTCTGCACAGTATATCCCTGAGAATGTACCTGCAGGAAAAAAAGGTATCGTCAGACTGACTTTAGATAGTGACAAGTTGCTGCAGATGGGGTTGAATAAGACATCGGTTTATTTCTCCCGTTATATGGGTGACAAGATCAGTGAAGACAATGAGATTCAGGTTTCTGCAATTCTTCTTCCTGATTTTTCAAAGATGACTGCAGAGGAGAGAGAAAATGCCCCCTCACTATCTCTTGCAGAATCCTCGATAGATTTTGGCTCTCTGGCAGGAAAGTCAAAGGCAAGTCATGCTATCGTAGTTAATAATAGAGGCAAGAGTAACTTGTTGTTTGAACAGGTTCAGGTTTTTAACAAGGCTGTTTCCGTAAGTTTGGGAAACAGGGTGTTGAAACCTGGTGCAAGTACGAAGCTGAAGATTAGCGTAACTCCCAAATATCTGAAACGCGAGAAAGGTCAGCTCAGGGTTTTGTTGATAACCAATGATCCTAAGCAACCGAAGTCAGTAATTAATATCGATGTAAAACAATAAAACATATAATATGGAACATCCCGAAAATAGCCCGGAGTTTGAAGGATTGACCGTGAATAGCGGAGTTGGTCCTGTTTCTATAGTCAATCCCTACCTTAAACGTGGTCGTTTCGCTCGTCACCAGCTTACGGCAGGAGATTATGTGGAAGGAATTTTAAGTGGCAATGTTTCGATATTGGGGCAGGCTGTTACATTAGTTGAAAGCACAAACCCTGCTCATCAGGCCATTGCCCAGGAGGTAATAGAAAAATGCTTGCCTTATTCCGGAAAAAGTATCAGAGTGGGAATCAGCGGTGTTCCTGGAGCTGGAAAGAGTACCAGTATTGATGAATTTGGCATACATGTGCTGAAGGAATATGGCGGTAGGTTGGCTGTCTTGGCTATCGACCCTAGCAGTGAGCGTACCAAAGGAAGTATTCTTGGTGACAAGACCAGAATGGAGAAACTTTCTGTTCATCCTGATTCTTTTATTCGTCCCAGTCCCTCCGCAGGAAGTTTAGGCGGTGTTGCCAGAAAGACACGTGAAACAATCATCCTTTGTGAAGCTGCGGGTTTTGACAAGATCTTCGTTGAGACTGTGGGAGTCGGACAGAGCGAAACGGCATGCCACTCAATGGTCGATTTTTTTCTGTTAATCCAATTGGCTGGTACAGGTGATGAACTGCAGGGTATCAAACGAGGAATTATGGAGATGGCAGACGGTATTGTCATTAATAAGTGCGATGGGAACAATGTTGATAAGTGCCATTTGGCAGCGACGCAGTTCAGAAACGCCCTGCAATTGTTCCCAATGCCGGATAGCGGATGGCAGCCCAGGGTTCTTACGTATAGCGGATTCTATGCATTGGGAATCAAGGAAGTTTGGGATATGATATATGAATATATAGACTATGTAAAGAAGAACGGATACTTCGAGTACCGTCGTGCAGAACAGTCTAAATATTGGATGTACGAGAGTATAAATGAGCAGCTGCGTAACAATTTCTATCATAATCCCACAATAGCAGATATGTTACTGGCTGCTGAAAAGAGTGTATTGGAAGGAAGACGCTCGTCATTTATTGCAGCCAAGCAGCTCCTCGATTCTTATTTTGCACTCCTCCATTAACCATTTAGGGGTACTCGTGGCCCCACATATACCAATAGAACTACAATCTTGCAGCCAACGTGGATCAATCTCGTTGGCTGTATCTATCATATATGATCTGGGGTTCGTGCCCTTACATTCTTTGAACAGTACTCTTCCGTTACTGCTTTTCTTGCCGCAGATAAAAAGAATAACATCATGTTTGTTGGCAAATTCTCTAATGTTGGGCATTCTATTTGCCACTTGTCGGCAAATGGTATCGTAGAATGTAAATGTTGCATCCCTGCCTATGTGTTCTTTTATGTATTCTACTATGCGTCTGAACTCATCCAGGGGTTTGGTGGTTTGTGAGAACAAACAGATATCTTTATTGTAATCCAGTTTATGGAGGTCTTCTGTTGATTCGATAACGATGGCAGTCCCTTCTGTTTGTCCCACTAAGCCGAGTACCTCAGCGTGGCCGTTCTTTCCAAAAATTACAATCTGCTTCTTGTGCTCATTGTCGGAATCGTACTCTTTCTTAATTCGTTCCTGAAGATGCAGTACAACAGGACATGTGGCATCTATAATCTCAATTTGGTTCTTTTTGGCAAGGAGGTATGTTGATGGTGGCTCTCCATGTGCTCTCAACAAAACTTTTGATTGATGAATGTCTTTCAGCTCTTCGTGATTGATGGTGGTAAGGCCCAAACGCTGCAGGCGATCACATTCTTTCCCGTTGTGGACAATGTCGCCCAAGCAGAACAGGTGACCGTCTTTATTCAGTTCTTCCTCTGCTTTCCCTATGGCGCGCGTTACACCAAAACAGAAACCCGACCCTTGATCAATCTCTATGTTCATTCTGCTGTTACTCTTTGGAATTGAGCCAGCAACCATGCCTTCTGTTCGGGTATAGTCATGTTGCTGTTGTCTAAGACGATGGCATCGTCAGCTTTTCTGAGTGGACTTACGGCACGAGTGCTGTCTATCCTGTCGCGCTCGCGTATGTTGGCAAGAATTTCCTCCATATTGCATTTCTCACCTTTAGCAATGAGCTCGTCGTATCTTCTTCGGGCGCGAATCTCATCGCTGGCGGTAACAAATATCTTAAGTTCAGCATTGGGGAATACCACAGTGCCAATATCTCTTCCGTCCATAATAACACCTTTAGCCTCGCCCATTAGCCTCTGAAGGTCAACCATGGCTTCCCTGACAAAGTCTAATGCAGCAATATAACTTACTTTGCTGGATACATCCAAAGAGCGGATTTTATCTTCTACACAGATGCCATTAAGGTATGTGTCGGGCTTTCCTGTGGTCGGATTAAGTTGGAAGGTGATAGAGATGTCATTCATGTGCTTTCTTAACTCCTCTGTATCAATCTTCTTATCTTTGAAGAGACTGTTTTGCAAACAGAAGAGTGTGACAGCTCTGTACATTGCTCCTGTATCAATGTACACATATCCAATCTCTCGGGCTAAATCTTTAGCCATTGTGCTCTTGCCGCACGAGGAGTGCCCGTCAATGGCAATCGTTATTTTATTCATAATGAAGTCTTAAGTTAGTCTTTGTTTGATTTTTGAAAATTATATGCAAGGTTAAACGATAAAGTGGGGGCTCCTATGTGGTACTTTGCATAGGCAATTCCTACCTTCAGTTTCTTTAGGTTGGCTCCTGCACCGAATGAAAGTCCGGCAGCATGTGAACTTCCGGCAGCTTTCATTTCAAAAGCCCGACGGAAATTAAAGCCGGCGCAAACATATATAATAGGAATAGGGTAGGCGTCAACACCAATCTCGAAATGATTGGTAAAGATTCTGCCCCCGCTTACTTCGCCATCTGAAGAGAAATAATCACTTTGGCTCCAATGAGTAAGGTCTACCATTGTTACAGATATGTCGATGGGGGCATGTCCGAGTCCCTTGGTAAAACCTATTCGCATATCAAAGGGAAGCCGTTCACCAACATTTCCAAATCTCTTGACTTGTCCGCCAATATTTCTGGCAACAGCTGAAATAGAGAAGTTCTTCTCCTCCCAATAGTAGTTCAAGCCAAGATCAACAGCTAAGGCACAAGAAGAGAACTCTCCGTAATGCGAATAGATAATCTTTCCTGTTGCTCCTCCTGACAGCCTGTCTGTAAGCATGTAACTGTATTGCCCGCCTATGCAGAAATCCAGGGGTTTCATGTCTCCGATTATTTCTCCTGCCAGATCTGTTTCCTTCATGGAGCCATAGCCGACGAACTGGGTATACACGCCCCATGTGCCTCTGCTGCCGGCAGTCTGTGCATAAGCCGCACCGCCAGCCTTACATCCTTGCATATATGACATGAAATTGGCTCCAATGCTCTTATCGCTGATGTTAGAGAGCAATGCCGGGTTGCTTGTCGCCGTTTGAATCTCGTCTTGTACCAGCGAAATGTTCTTGCCTCCCAGGCCTACTATGTGAGAAGAATTGGGGAGGCTCAGGAAATTGAATATACTGGTACTTTCCTGACATAAAGATTCTGTCTGCACTGACAATAATGCCAAAATAAATGGAAGTATGCGCTTCTTTGTCATTTGTTTTTGTAATTTGTGCTCAAAGTTAATGCATTTTCTGTCAATATTGTCCAATAATCGCACAAAATTTAAATTGAATCCAAAAAAATATACTTGATAGATGCGTGGAATAAAAAAAATGTGCTAAATTTGCCCCAAATAGATATCTTTTGCGAATAAAAATAAGAAAAATAAATATTATGGATGCTAACAAAACTGTAAATGAAGAACTGCAAGGGCAGAAATCCACCAATATGCTTATTGGATATGTTCTGTCTCTGGCTCTTATGTTCGTTGCCTTTGAGTACACCCAGCGTGAAGTGAAGGTGGTTGAAGAGGGCAAGATCTATGATTTCAAGATGGAGGAGGATATGATTCCTATTACCCATCAGGAGGAAGTAATGGCACCTCCCCCAGCAGCAGCTCCCACCGTTATGGAGGTTATTAACGAGGTAGAGGATGATACTGAGTTGCCCGAAGAGGAGATCCAGACTACCGAGGAAGTTAATCAGGCTATCACAACTGTTGTCGGTACGGGCGCTCCCTCTGCTGTAGTTTCAGGTCCTGTGGGTCCTGTTGTTGAGGCAGATGACGATGACCGTATTTTTGATGTTGTAGAAGAAAATGCTCAGTTCCCTGGTGGTGATGAGGCTTGTATGAAGTGGCTCCAAGAGCATATTAAGTATCCGCAAATCTGTATAGAGCAGAACGTACAGGGACGTGTTTTTGTTGGATTCGTTGTTAATCGTGACGGAAGTATTGTGGATGTTAAAATCATCAAGTCACCTGATAACAACTTGTCTAAGGAAGCTGAGCGTGTTGTTAAGCTGATGCCTAAGTGGAAACCTGCTAAGCAGGGTAACAAGACGGTACGTTCACGTTTTAATCTTCCTGTGAATTTCCGTTTGAGCTAATTCTATAGTGAAATAAATGTAAGGCTGCTCTCCTTCTTGGTGGGCAGCCTTGTTTTTCCGTTTTATTATAATCTATTATATAATGTATAGTAGTAATGAACTTTTGCAGATGGTGAATTCCACTATCGATTCTTTACCTTATGATAGGAAGCCTTCTGCTTTATATGACCCCATCAAGTATGTCTTGTCCTTAGGAGGCAAAAGGTTGCGTCCTGTCTTGATGCTGATGGCTTATAATATGTACAAAGAGGACGTCGAACGTATTCTAATGCCTGCTGTTGCGATCGAAACCTATCATAATTTCACTCTTCTACATGATGATCTTATGGATCGTGCTGACGTTCGTCGAGGAAAACCTTGTGTGCATAAGAAATGGGACGACAATGCTGCTATCCTGAGTGGTGATAATATGTTGGTGCTGGCTTTTTATCGTCTGCTTCAATGTGAAGAAAAATACATGCCGGCTATTTTGCGATTGTTTACCGAAACGGCTCTTGAGATTGATGAAGGTCAGCAGTATGATATAGATTTCGAGGACCGCTCTGATGTTTCTGAGGCAGAATACATAGAGATGATACGCTTAAAAACTTCAGTCCTTCTGGCTTGTGCCCTTAAGATTGGAGCTATCTTGGGTGGCGCCTCAGATCAAGATGCAGATGCATTGTACGAATTTGGAGAGAAGCTGGGACTAGCTTTCCAACTGCAGGATGATTACCTGGATGTATATGGAGATTTCAAGACGTTTGGAAAGCAGATAGGCGGTGATATCATGTGTAACAAGAAGACCTATATGCTTATTAATGCCCAATTGCTGGCCAATGTCGAGCAAGCACAAGAATTGGATAAGTGGTTGAATATGGAAAATCCACAACGCGAGGAAAAGGTGGCTGCCGTTACTCGCCTTTATGACAAATTAGGCGTTCCTCAGATGGTTAAGAATAAGATTAATCAATATTATCAGGAGGCGGCTCAGGCATTATCACGTATCTCTTTGCCTAAGGAGCGCGCAACAGTACTTTGGGATTACGCACAATCCATGCTTAACAGAAAATCATGATAGACACGCATAGCCACATTTATGAGCCCGACTTTGATGAGGATCGTGAACTTGTCATTCAAAGGGCCAGGCTGGCAGGGGTAGAATGTATATTGTTGCCCAATATCAACGAGGCATCCGTTGATCGCATGCTTTCCCTCTGTCATTCTTTCCCCGGCTATTGCTATCCTATGATTGGATTACATCCAGAAGATGTCTCTGATGATTATCTGCAGGTACTTGACAGAATGGAGGAACGGCTGAAAGCGCCATCTCATCCTTATATCGCTATTGGAGAAATAGGGCTCGATTTTTATTGGGATACCACTCGTACCGGTCAGCAGATTGATGCATTTTCCCGTCAGATAGAATGGGCCATCCATTATAAGCTTCCTCTGATGATTCATTCCCGTTCTGCACATACCGAGTTGGTGCAATCCCTTCGTCAATATGCCTCAAAGGGGTTGACGGGTGTCTTTCATTGTTTTGGCGGTACAATTGAGGAGGCTCAGGAATTGCTTTCTTTCGATGGATTTATGCTTGGTATCGGTGGTATTTCTACATTTAAGAAATCACCATTGCCGGAAGTGCTTAAAACAGTTCCCCTTCAGCGTATTGTCTTGGAGACAGACTCACCGTATCTTGCCCCAGTTCCGTATCGTGGTAGGCGAAACGAAACAGCTTATGTGGCAGAAGTGATGAAAAAAGTGGCGGAGATATATAATGTGTCGCCCCAAGAAGTAGAAAATGTCACCAATGCCAATACAAAACGCGTATTTTCGCTTATAAAATAGTATCAACATGTGCAAATAGTTGAAAAAAACCACTTTACCCGAAAGTTTTTTGCAATATCATGTGGTCATGTTCAAAAAAAAAGATATTTTTGTAACCGAAAACGTATATAGTGACGCATTATACTGCGTTAGTGCCTAAGGAGAGATGCTCGAGTGGCTGAAGAGGCACGCCTGGAAAGCGTGTATACGTCAAAAGCGTATCCGGGGTTCGAATCCCCGTCTCTCCGCAGGAGATAAAACGGGGTTCAAAGCCAGAAAGGCAGAAAGCCTTCGCGAATCCCCGTCTCTCCGCAGGAGATAAAACGGGGTTCAAAGCCAGAAAGCCTTCGCGAATCCCCGTCTCTCCGCAGGGGAAGAATGATAAACGATGCTAAACGAAAATAATATAAAATAAAAAAAGTAATAACATTAATCAATTTAAACAAACACAAAATGAAAAAGTTATTTGCAATTGTTGCGCTGGTAGCAGCATGTACTTTTGGAGCAACCTCTTCTCTAAGAGCTCAGGAAGATGTAGCAGAGGCTACAGAGCAGGTAGATACCGCTGCTGTAGATAGCGCTGCTGTGGATACTACAGCTGAAGAAGAGACTGTAGCTGCTCCTGTTGTGGAGGAAGAGAGTGAAAGTATTTTTAAGACCTTGAAGACAAAGTACATCGAGGGTGGTGCTGGCTTCATGTCATTGGTTGCCATTGCTCTGGTATTGGGTCTTGCTTTCTGTATCGAGCGCGTTATCTATCTGTCTCTCGCTCAGATTAACACTCGCAAGTTTACAAAGGATCTGGCTGCTAAGGTTGCTGCTGGCGATTTGGCTGGTGCAATAGATTTCTGCAAGGGTACTCGTGGACCTGTAGCTCAGGTAAGCCGCAAGGCAATGGAGTGTCTGGCTAGTACAGACCGTAACGATATCGGCACTATCGAGAGTACTATCAATATGGAGGCTGAGGTTCAGGGTTCTTACCTCGAGCAGAACTGCTCATGGATCACCCTCTTCATCGCTATGGCTCCCTCTCTCGGATTCTTGGGTACGGTAATCGGTATGGTTATGGCATTCGATGACATCCAGCGTGCTGGTGATATCAGTCCTACCGTTGTTGCTGGTGGTATGAAGGTGGCTTTGATCACCACTATCTTCGGTATTATCGTAGCTTTGATCCTGCAGGTATTCTACAACTATATTCTGGCTAAGGTTGAATCTCTGACCAGTAATATGGAGGAGGCAGCACAGGAGTTGCTGACCATGTGTGTACAGTCTGATAAGTGCAAGAAGTAATAACCGATTTTAGAGAGAGAGAATTATGAAGATAGAGAAAATTTCCCAGATGGCTTTGTACATCTGCATTGGAATTATCTTGGTATCCTTCGCATTGTTCTTGACGATCGGCTATGATAATCCTGTAGGTGACAACAATGAGCCAATACTTACAGATATCATCATGTGGTTGATGTATCTGATGGTAATAGCAACAGCAGGACTTACCATTTGGTCAGGTATCAAGGGTATGGCAAGCAGCAAGGGTACTGATCCTGCAGCTTCTACCGGTGTTCCTGGTGGTAAGGTTTCCCTCATTACTTGGGGTCTGTTCATTGCTTCATTGGTAATTGGCCTGGTATTAGGCCTGGGTGAGTCTGATTTCAAGGCTGCTGACGGTACTGTTACTACAGCTGGATGGGTTACCGTTGTTGATGCATTCTGTGTTTCAATAGGTATCCTGATTCTTGCTGCTGCAGCTGCAGTAGTTGTAAGCATGACAGGCGTTCTTACCAATAGTGCTATTAAAAAGTAACATCCTTAAATAAGTAAGATATGGCAAAGAAGAAAAAGAAAATGCCCGGTCTGAACACCAGTTCAACAGCGGATATTTCTTTCATGTTGCTTATCTTCTTCCTGGTAACAACATCTATGGATACTGATATGGGATTGGCTCGTCACCTTCCCCAACCACCAGATCCAGACCAGGAGGATGCTCAGGTCGACATCAAGGCAAGAAATATCTTGTATATTCGCTTGAACTACCAAGGTCAGTTATCAATAAAGGATGAGACAACACAAGATGCAGGCTGGTCTGAATTCAGCGAACTGCGTCAGCGTGTAAAGGACTTTGTGAGGAACGAGCAGAACTATAGTAAGTGGCCCGAAAAGCATGTCAAGATTATTGACTTGCTGGGTCGCTGTTACGTAACAGACAAGCATGTTATTTCTGTACAGACTGACCGTGGTACGCCATATGATGCGTATTTCCAGGTTCAGAATGAGCTGGTAGCTGCTTACACTGAGTTGCGTAATGAGATTTCTAAGGAGAAGTTCGGACGTGAATACCAGTACTTGGAGGATGAGCAGAAAGATGCCATTCGCCAGTATTATCCTCAGAATATCTCCGAGGCAGAACCTAAAAAGTATGGAGGAGCAGAATAATGGCAGCAGGATTTAAGAGAAAAGAAGGTCGTGAAATGGTCGAGATGAACACCTCATCTCTGCCCGACTTGATTTTTACCATCTTGTTCTTCTTTATGATGGTAACAACCATGCGTGAGGTAACATTGAAGGTTAAGTTCGTTGTTCCTCAGGGTACTGAATTGGAGAAATTGGAGAAGAAGTCTGCTGTTTCGTTCATCTATGTTGGTCCTCCAACTGATCAGCTTCGTGCTCAGATGGGTAGTGGTACGCGTATCCAGTTGAATGATCGCTATGCAGAACCACGTGAAGTAATGGACTTTGTAGCCGCTGAACGTCAGGGTATGAGAAACCAGACAGATCAGATTATCTCCATCAAGGCAGATAGAGGCACCCAGATGGGTTATATAACCGATATCAAGGAAGTGCTTCGTAAGTCTTATGCACTTAAGATTAATTATTCTGCCTCACGTCGTAACTGATAAAACGCAGATTCCTTTATAAAAAAGAGGTGACTTGTTTTCGTAAGTCACCTTTTTTTCGTATTTTTGCGACCATAATATAATTCAGTTTTTCTTATGATAAGTATAATAGCTGCTGTGGCGCAGAATCTGGCTATAGGGTATGATAACAAACTGCTATATTGGCTGCCAAACGACTTGAAGCGTTTTAAGGCGCTTACCACAGGTCATACCATCATTATGGGTAGAAAGACCTTCGAGTCATTGCCGAAGGGTGCCCTGCCAAACAGACGTAATGTTGTGCTAACACGCTCACAGTCAATATTCCCAGGTGCAGAGGTTTACCCCTCTTTACAGGACGCATTGGATTCCTGTGCTCCAGAAGAAGATGTATACATCATAGGTGGCGCCAGTGTTTACAAAGAGGCCTTGCCTCTTGCCGACCGCCTTTGCCTGACAGAAGTTCAAGATACTCCTATTCTGGCAGATGTTTTTTTTCCCAAGTTCTCGCACGCGGAATGGAAGGAGACTTGGGCTGAAGAACATCAACCGGATGAGCGTCATACTCATCATTATCGCTTTGTAGATTATGTTAGGGTTTCTAACTCCAACAAATAGTAAGATTTACAAATCGCAGATAAATAGTAAATGGTTAAATGGTAAATGGTTAAATAGTAAATGAAACAATATCTCGACCTATTACAACGCATTCTTGATGAGGGTCATAAGAAAGAAGACCGTACTGGCACAGGTACCATTAGCATATTCGGACATCAGATGCGTTTCAATTTGGAGGAGGGTTTTCCCCTTCTCACCACCAAGAAGGTACATCTCAAGAGTATCATCTACGAATTGCTCTGGTTCTTGCAAGGAAATACAAATGCCCGTTGGCTACAGGAGCGAGGCGTTCGTATCTGGAACGAGTGGGCTGATCCCGAGACAGGCGACCTAGGCCATATTTATGGTTATCAGTGGCGTTCCTGGCCCGATTATGACGGAGGCTTCATCGATCAGATTCAACAGGCAGTAGATACCATCAAGAAAGACCCTAATTGTCGTCGTATTATTGTTAGTTCCTGGAATGTGGCCGACCTGAAGAATATGAATCTGCCGCCCTGCCATGCTTTCTTCCAATTCTATGTAGCAGACGGGAAGCTTAGCCTACAGCTTTATCAGCGCAGTGCCGACTGTTTCCTGGGCGTTCCCTTTAATATTGCCTCGTATGCTCTCCTCTGTATGATGATGGCTCAGGTTTGTGGGCTGAAACCAGGCGAGTTCATACATACTACTGGCGACACCCATATCTATCTTAATCATTTGGATCAGGTTCATCTGCAACTCAGTCGTGAACCTCGTAAACTGCCCAAGATGATAATCAACCCAGAGGTAAAGAATATCTTCGACTTCAAGTACGAAGACTTCCAGCTTGTTGATTACGACCCGTGGCCGGCCATTAAGGGCGTGGTAAGTGTATAAGGATGCAGCTGCCGCAGGATTTTGTCCGTATGATGCAAGAGCAGTATGGTAATGATACTGCCGCCTCCTTGTGCCAGGCCCTTATGGAAACAGAGCCTGAAGTTTCAGTCCGACTGAATCCTCGCAAGGGAAAGTCCCTTATTATAAATAATAATGTACGCGCGGAGGCTGTACCCTGGTGCCCCGATGCCTATTATCTGAGCGACCGTCCGGCTTTCACCTTCGATCCCCTGCTACATGCTGGTGCCTATTACGTGCAGGAAGCTTCCTCCATGTACATTACGGAACTCCTCCGCAAGTATTTTATTGCTGATTCAAAATCACGAAAAACTCTCAACTCTCAACTCTCAACTCTCAACTCTGGAAGCAACGTCGTTGCTTTGGACCTTTGTGCTGCCCCTGGCGGTAAGAGTACATTGTTAGCAGGTCTGTTGCCCGAAGGTTCTGTGCTTGTCTGCAACGAACCCATGCCCAAACGGGCACAGGTGCTATCAGAGAATATACAGAAGTGGACGCGCGTGGCAGAAGGAGAATATCCTGTCCGCTGTATTGTAACACAGAACTATCCCGATGATTTTGCTGCTTTCACCGATACTTTTGATTTGTTGGTGACCGATGTACCCTGCTCTGGTGAAGGAATGTTCCGTAAGGACGAGGTAGCCGTAAGGGATTGGAGCCTCGAGATTGTAGAACGCTGCTGGCAGCGTCAGCGCGAGATTCTGCATGACATCTGGCATGTGCTCAAGCCCGGCGGTCTGCTTATATACAGCACCTGCACCTTCAACCATTTCGAGGACGAAGACAATGCCCGATGGATTTGTGAGGCCCTTGACGCAGAACTCTTAGAGGAACGCCATTTCCTTCCAGGTCGTGATAGGGGAGAAGGCTTCTATTGCGCCGCCATTAGGAAAAACCAAACTTTAAACTATGAAGCTGACCTTCAACTTTCAACTTTCAACTCTCAACTCTCAACTCTCAACATATTGCCTCCCGCATTCGCCATAGACCCAGATATGCCGCGCATAGAGTTAAATTACAACGAGGCCTTGCAATACCTGCGTCGTGAAGCCATTCGTGTTCCAGCTCCTAGAGGAATGGTCTTGCTAAACTATAAGGGTTATATCTTAGGACCAGGTAAATGCGTAGGCAACCGCATCAATAATCTTTATCCCGATTCTTGGCGAATCCGCACAACCTACACAACGCCATTCACGTTAGCGGATTAATAAGCTCCTTTCCCCCTTTTTTCTTAAAATAATATATTCTTTCTTGTTGAAATTGTCTTTATTATTGCTATCTTTGCATCGTATTATAATAGTTATACTCACTAATACCTGATTATTTTTAACATAAACAATATCAAATGAAAAGAAAGTATTATGCAAAGTTGACCAGCTTACTCTGTGCAGTAGTTGGACTGGCTTCGTGTGGACCAGAAATGCCTAAAGAAGTTAAATCATCATTCGAAACGATGACAGTGAAGACGTCTGACATAGAACTTCCCTATAAGTTCAGTGCCAGGATGAAAGGTCAGAACGATGTGACGATTACCCCTCAGGTGAGCGGTCAGTTGATGAAGATCGCAGTTAGCGAGGGACAGCAGGTAAAGAAGGGACAGACTCTTTTTATCATTGACTCCCGCAACGCTCAATTGGATTTAGAGGCTGCTCAGGCCAACTTGCAGGCAGCTTTGGCTTCCGAGAACTCTGCTAAGTTAGAGTACGAGTCTAATAAGAATCTTTTTGAAAAGAAAATTGTAAGTAGCTATCTGCTGAACAGCAGCGAGAACTCTTATAAGCAGGCACAGGCTGCTGTGGCTCAGGCTCGGTCATCAGTGAATCGTGCCAAGGTAAACCTTAGTTTCTGTACCATCACAGCTTCCGTATCCGGAATTATCGGTGAAATCCCCGTTCGTGTCGGTGACCAAGTATCACCAATGACACAGTTGACCATGCTGAGCGGCAATACGACGATGTACGCAGAGTTTTCTGTAACAGAGGGTATTATCGAGGCCATGGTGCAGGAAGGTATGAAGGCAACTGATGTTGAGAAATATATTGCTAATCTGCCAGAAGCAACGTTTGTTATGAAGAATGGTACAGAGTACCCCCACAAGGGACGTGTCATCAGCCTGACGGGTATTGTGAATGCCGCTACTGGATCACTGACAAGTAAAGTGTCGTTTCCTAATCCTGACGGCCATCTGTACTCTGGCATACAAGGTACCATCGTCATGCCTTTTGCCGAAAAGGGCGTGATCGTTATTCCCCAGAATGCTGTGGTTCGCCTGCAGGACAAGTCGCTGGTTTATAAAGTGCAGGCTGATAGTACGGCCACCGCAGTAGATGTGACCACACAAGATACAGGCAATGGCAAGGACTTCATTGTAACCAGCGGTTTGAATGCAGGCGACTGTATCGTGACCACTGGGGCCAATAATGTGACGGAAGGACAGAAGGTCTTGTTCTAATTGACAATTGATAATCGGCAATTAACAATGAAAAACAATATCTTTATTAATAAATACGTGATGGCTTGTGCCATCTCGATAGTGATAGCGCTAGTGGGCTACATTTCAATGAGCACACTGCCAGTCGAGCAATATCCAGATATTGCACCGCCTACGGTCAACGTCACCACCAGCTATACTGGTGCTGACGAGAACACAGTGATGAAGTCGGTCATCCAGCCGCTGGAGGAGGCCATCAATGGCGTGAATGATATGACCTATATGACTTCAAAGGCCTCGTCGAACGGTGAGGTGGAAATCAACGTCTATTTTAAGCAGGGTACCGACCCCGACATGGCGACGGTGAACGTGCAGAATCGCGTGACCCGTGCTCAGGCCTTGCTGCCTGCCGACGTGAACAAGGTCGGCGTGAAGGTAGAGAAGCGACAGAACAACATCCTGCGCATCTTTGCTGTGAGGAGTGCCGACGGCAAGTACGACGAAGACTTTGTGTCGAACTATATCGATATCAACATCAAGCCCAAACTGATGCGTATCACTGGTGTGGGTAACGTGCAGAGCCTGGGTAACACCTATGCCCTGCGCATCTGGCTGAAGCCCGATGTGATGGCACAGTACAACCTGACTCCTAACGACGTCTTTGCTGCTATCGGCGGACAGAGCTTCGTGGCTGGTGTGGGTTCTTTGGGTGAACAGTCGGAGAACTCCTACCAGTACTCTATGCAGTACAAGGGTACGCTGAAGACCATCGAGGAGTTCAACAACATCGTGCTGCGCACCAGTGGTGGCGGCATGTTGCACCTGAGTGATGTCGCCGAAGTGAAGATTGGCGCTATGAGTTACAATTTCACTTCGAACATCCAGGACAAGCCGGGTGCCCTCTGTATGGTGTTCGCGGCTCCAGGTGCTAATGCCACTCAGGTGAACGCCAGCATCAACAAAACGTTTGAGGAGATGAAGGCAACGATGCCGGCCGGCCTGGAGTTTGTCACCCTGATGACTAGCGACGATTTCCTGTTCGCCGCCTTCCACAACGTGGTTGAAACACTCGTCATTGCTATCATCCTTGTCGTGCTCGTAGTGTTCTTCTTTCTGCAGAACTTCAAGGCCACCCTCATCCCCTCTATCTCAATAATCGTGTCACTGTTGGGTACCTTCGCTATCGTCAAGATGGCAGGCTTCTCGCTCAACATCCTGACGCTCTTCGCACTGGTGCTGGCCATCGGTACGGTGGTGGACGACGCCATTGTGGTGGTGGAGGCTGTCATGGCGAAGATGGAGAACGGCATCAGCGATGCCCGCGAAGCCACCCGTCAGGCTATGAGCGAGGTGTCGGTAGCTGTCGTCTCGTGTACTTTGGTATTTATGGCGGTGTTTATTCCCGTGATGTTCATGCCAGGTACATCGGGTACGTTCTTCACTCAGTTTGGCATAACGATAGCCTCTTCAGTAGGTTTGTCTTGCGTCTCGGCCCTCACGCTCTGTCCTGCCCTCTGCGCCATCATGATGAGGGTGACTGAAGGAAAGCAGACAGGCAAAAGCCTTACCTATTATACAAAGAAGGCATACGATGTGAGCTACAATGCCATTTATAATAAATATAGCAAGGCTGTCCGGAAGTTTATCAAGCGCCCCATATTGGCTTGGGGTATATTGGCACTGGCTGCCGTGCTGCTGGTGTTCTTTATGAAGAGTCTGCCTTCAGGTCTTGTGCCGCAGGAAGACCAGGGTGTGTTCTTGGTTGAGATACAAGCTCCCGAGGGCTCCACACTGAAGCAGACCCGTGAGATGGCGAAAGCCGTTGAGGCCAAGGTGAAGAAGATTCCAGAACTGGAGAGCTTCGCTTTAGTCTGTGGTTATGGTATGATATCAGGTGCCGGTTCCAACTACGGTACGATGGTGGTACGTCTGAAGAACTGGGATGACCGTCCTGGTATGAACCATTTCATCACCCTCGTCAGATATCGTTTCGCCTTTGACTGCCTGGATATCAAGAACTTGCGGGTGATTCCGTTCGAGATGCCTCAGATTCCTGGCTATGGTACCAGTAACGACATCATGCTCATGGTAGAGGATCCCACAGACGGTAACCTGTCGGAGTTTGCCAAGCAGACCGAACACTTCTTAGCCAAGTTGTCTGAACGCCCGGAGATTGCCACTGCCATATCAACGTACTCTGAGCGCTTCCCGAAATATCGGGTCGAGGTCGATGCCGCCCAGTGCGACCGTGCTGGTGTGTCACCGGCTGATGTGCTGAATACGTTAGGTGCCTACTGCGGCGGTGCGTACATTGGCAACTTCAATCAATTCGGTAAGGTTTACCGCATCATGGCTGCTGCGTCACCCGAGTATCGTCTCGACCCGCAGGCGCTGCAGAATATCTTCATGCAGGTGAAAGGTGGCAAGATGGCTCCTATCGCCGAGTTTGTCAGTCTGCAGCAGATTGTCGGTCCGTCTAATATCGAGCACTTCAACCTGTTCCAGAGCATCACCTGCATCTTGTCCCCCGGCACTGGATACACTGAGGGCGACGCTCATAAGGCCATTGCCGAGGTGTTCAGGGAGGAGATGCCAAAAACCGCTACGTACGAGTACAGCGGTATGTCGCGTGAGGTAGAGGAGACTGCCGGTTCTAATGCCACAGCACTTATCTACGTCATCTGTGCCATCCTCATCTATCTCATCCTGGCATCGCTCTATAACTCGTGGTTCACTCCGTGGGCTGTGCTGTTCAGTGTGCCCTTCGGACTGATGGGTGCCTTTGTGTTTGCATATCTTGGCTACACGCAGGGATTGCCTGGCATGGACAACAACATCTACCTGCAGACGGGTGTCATCATGCTGATTGGTCTGCTTGCCAAGACTGCTATCCTGATAACCGAGTTCGCCGCCGAGCGTCGTGCTCAGGGCCTAAGTATCAGCGAGGCTGCCTTCGAGGCTTGTAAGGAGCGTCTGCGCCCCATCCTGATGACGGTTCTCACAATGATCATAGGTATGATTCCCCTGGTGATAGAAGGTGGAGCGGGAGCGAATGGCAACCGCGCCCTTGCCCTGGGTGTTATCGGTGGTATGACCATTGGTACTATAGCCTTACTCTTTGTTGTTCCTGCCTTCTTCATCGTGTTCCAAAGGTTGCACGAGAAGTTCCAGGGCGGAGTGAAAAGTGAAGGCTGCGATTAAGCGAGAGGAGAGTGATGCTCGCATCAACTATCCCGAACCGAGTAAGCAGCGAGAGCCATTAGAACTTGTTCTCAAATGGCCGAGTCGCGTTCGAGGTCGATGAAATCATCGTGAGCAGGCTCGACCGAAGGTCAAGAATGAAGAATGAATTATGAATTATGAATTCAGAGATATGAATTACAAAATCGCAATCATCGCGGCTGCTATGGGAATGATGTTTAGCAGTTGCGGACTATACAAGAAATATGATCAGAAGGTGGAAGTTCCTGCTGATGTTATTGGTGTTCCTGGTGCAGCTACTGCCGAGGCGCCCCTTTCATGGCGTGAGTTTTTTACAGACCCGCTACTTCAACAACTTATCGCGCAGGTTCTTGCTAATAATACCGACCTGAGTGTTGCCCGCATAGCTGTAGAGCAAAGCGAGGCTTCACTGAAGGCCGCCAAACTTGCATACTTGCCGGCCCTCACCTTGGCGCCGCAAGGAACCATCTCAAGCTTTGACTATAGCAGAGCATCCAAGGCCTACAGTCTGCCGTTGCAGATGAGTTGGGATGTGGATGTCTTCGGTTCCATTACCAACAAGAAACGTGCAGCAAAGGCTGCGCTACTGCAGGCACAATGCTATGAGGAGGCTGTGCGCTCAAACCTCGTCAGTGAAATTGCGCAACAGTACAGCATGTTGCAGGTGCTTGATCGCCAGCTCGAAATCCTTACCCAGACAGACAGTCTATGGAATGCCTCCCTCGAGACGCAGAAATCACTTTGGGAGAATGGTAAGTCATACTCTACCGCTGTCAATCAGATGGAGTCTTCCTACCTGAATGTCAAGACGCAGATTGTCGATACACGTCGTAATATTCAAAGTGTCGAGAATGCCATCTGCCGCCTTCTGGCTGCTTCACCCCATCAAATCCAGCGCAGCAAATTGGGCAGCTACACGTTATCACAGCAGATGGTCCATGGCGTGTCAGCACAGTTGTTGGAAAACCGCCCCGACATCCGTATGGCCAATCATGCAATCGAAGAGGCTTATTATAATGTATTGGAGGCACGTGCAGCCTTCTTTCCTACTATTACGTTGTCTGGACTGATTGGTTGGACTAACAATGGCGGTGGGGTTGTCGTTAATCCCGGAAGCCTCCTGCTCAATGCTATGGGACAACTTACCCAACCCATCTTTGCCCAGGGTAAACTGAAGGCAAACCTGAAGATTTCCAAGTTGACACAAGAGGAAATGAATCAATGGTATGTTCAGACAGTCATCGATGCAGGCAACGAGGTGAACGAGGCGCTTGCTGACTATCAGTCTTCTGCCGAGAAGCACCAGTATTACCAGCGTCAGATTGAGGTATTGCACGAAGCTTACGTCGGTACCCATGAATTGATGGACAATGGTAAGGCCAGTTATCTGGAGGTTCTTACAGCTCAGGAGTCGTTACTCAGTTCCCAACTGAGCGAGGCGATGAATATGTATTCTGCTTCCAAGGCACTCATTGCCCTTTATATTGCTTTGGGTGGCGGTTCGAAGTAAGTTGCCGTCATATAGAAAGATGAAAGACGGTGCTCGCACCGTCTTTTGTCATTTTGTATAGTTAAAATGTCAAATATTCAAGGGAACAGCGGCGGTAATACAGTATTTTTGCAGTATTGTATGACCGTCTGTGCTCAGTCCCTTGAAAAGTGGAACGAGGGTTCCCCCTTAAGCCGTCCCTGCACATGGTGGCACTGGTTGGATTGTAACATTACCCGTGAAGGCATAACCGCCGACCTGGAGGCTATGAGTCGGGCCGGATACCACGAGGCCCAGATTTTCAACGTAGGATACGGTTATCCTGAAGGTACAGCCAAATATCTCTCTCCTGAGTGGTTGGAACTCTTCAAATGGGCGGCTATCGAGGCAAAGCGTTTGGGTATGGAACTATGCTTCCATAATGGTCCTGGCTGGTCCAGCAGTGGCGGTTTCTGGGTGAAGCCGGAACAAAGCATGCAGCGTATTGTCTGGACAGAAACGCATCTGACCGGTTCCGGAAAGAAACAGACTATACGTTTGGAGCAACCTAAGGCTCAGCATAACTGGTACAATGATATCGTCGTCCTGGCTTTCCCCCGTCCAACATCCGACCGAAAGATTACTGATTATGTAATCAAAAGCCTTGGCTCCAACAGCTATCCCAATATCCTTATGCCCAAGCCTGAAGTCGTAAAGGAACAGGATGTTGTCAGAATCTCCGATATCCAGAACCTCACTAACCTGATGGATACTGAAGGTAATCTTACTTGGCAGGTTCCTGCCGGAGAATGGATTGTTCTTCGTATGGGTCACACCACTACGGGGGAGAAAAGTCATCCCTCAACGGCTGCCACAGGTGGTGGGCTCGAGGTGGACAAGATGAGTCGCAAGGCTCTGGACCAGTATTGGAAGGATGGTGTCCAACCTATTCTGGACTATTTGGGCCCGTTGGTTGGTACAGCTCTAACCAATTGTCTGGTGGATAGCTATGAAGTGGGATGCGGAAACTGGACGGATGGTTTCGACCAGGAGTTCCAGCGACTGCGCGGCTATAACCCACTGTTATATTTCCCCGCTATAGCCGGTTTCTATGTAGGAAGCAGCGAGCAGAGCGAACGTTTCTTGTGGGACCTGCGCAAGACTGTCAATGATCTGATGGCTGCCAACTATTACGACCGGTTCAGCGAACTTTGTCACCAGAATGGACTTAAATACTCTGTAGAGCCTTACACAGGGCCATTCAACGATATGGAAGTCGGTGCCAGCTCCGATATTGTAATGGGTGAGTTCTGGATGGGAAATGTAGCTATGCCATCCTCAACCAAGACGGCAGCTTCCATTGCCCATATCAACGGAAACACTGTAGTAGGTGCCGAATCCTTCACCGCGGGAAGCGACCAGGCCGGTTGGGACGGAAGTCCTGCAAAAATGAAGGCATTGGGTGATATGGCATGGACCGATGGTATCAACCACTATATCTTCCACACCTTCGTTCATCAGCCGAATGACAAAGGTCCCGGTTACACACTTGGAGAGTTTGGTTCACACTTTAACCGGCTCAATACACTATGGGATGCTGCCATACCTTATATGAAATATGTAACACGTTCGCAATACTTGCTCCAACAGGGACGTTTTGTCGGTGATGTGTTAGTCTATGTAGGCGAGGTATCGCCCAATGACGGCTGCAGCCGTAAGGACATTAAGGACCTTGGCTACGACTACGACGAGATCTGGACAGATCAGATGGCCCAACTACAGGTGCGCAACGGACGGCTCATCACCCGTAGCGGCGGCGAATATCGTCTGCTTACACTCTTCGATACCTCATGGATGACACCCAAGACAATGCGCATCCTTCGTCGGTTGGCACTTCAGGGTGCCACCATCATCGGTCCCCGTCCTGCCAAGTCACCCAGTTTGGAGGACTACCCCACGTGTGATGATCAGGTAGAACAACTGGCTCAGGAATTATGGGATAAGGGGTTAATCAAGGATATTTCTGTTTCTGAGGCCTTACAGAAACTGCAGGTTAAACCTGATTTCCGTCCCGGCACCACAGGACAGGACCTTCGCTTTATCCATCGTTCCTGTCCGGAGGGAGAAATCTATTTCGTGGCTAATCCCGAAAAACAATACCGTAATGAGACCTGCGAGTTCCGTGTTCAGGGAATGGTTCCCGAGCGCTGGGATGCCCAGACGGGACAGATTGCCGCTATTCCCTATCGTCAGGGCGAATATGGAACGTTGATAGACCTCCATTTCGAACCTGAGCAGAGCGCTTTCATCATCTTCCGTCCTTCTTCTGCAGAGACTGATGCCTGTGTGACCGACGTCAATACCCTTTACGACGATGCCAGAGAAGTTCCTGTTCCTAACCTCAGCATTACCCGAGCCGAGTACGGTTCCTTCCTTCCGCATGGAATCAATGATGTAACCGACTTGGTTGCCGGCAAGGTTCGCGACAACAAGCTCGACATACAGAGCGACAACGGAACCCTGGGTGGCGATCCCTGCTTCGGACAGGTCAAGACACTAGTTATCCACTATACGCTGGATGGTAAAGCGCATACTGCCTATTCTCCAGAGAATGCACGCATTCAAATTCCAGAGGCTCATGAAAAGGGAACTCTCAAGGTAGCACGTGCTTTTTACGGTCCTATCCCTTCCAATTTCGACAGTCAGCGTCCGCAGAAACCTGTTAATGTCATCAGCAACTTGCAGAAGTGCATTGATGAGGGTAAGTATGTCCATTACTCCGCCTCACCTACGAGACAGAAGGGATAGTCGTCGAACGCGAAATCAGGGAAGGTGCACAGGTGGACTTTACCTATCATGGCAATGATGGAACTCTTACCCTGGAGGACGAAAACTTCGTTTGGACAACTTCCAAGTCAGGTACACAAACCGTTCGTACGTCATCTGGTAATGTCTATAGTGCAAGTGTGAAGTCTGTTCCCCAACCGATTACCTTGACAGGATCCTGGGATGTTACCTTCCAACCGGGAAGAATGGCTCCGGAGACAGCTGTTTTCGACAGTCTTTATTCCTTTAGCGAGTCTTCTGTCCCAGGTATTCGCTATTTTGCCGGCACTGCTGTATATACCAAGCGATTCAATATTCCCAAGAAGTATCTTCAGCAGGGTACAGAGCTGCAGCTTAATTTGGGTAGTGTCGGTGTTATTGCGTCCGTTCGTCTTAATGGACATTCTTTGGGTACTGCCTGGAAGGCTCCGTATCGCCTGCATATCGGCGATGCAGCACAAGTAGGTGATAATCTGTTGGAGATAACAGTCACCAATCCTTGGGTTAACCGCCTCATCGGTGATGAGCAGCCAGGAGCCGAGAAATTAGGAACTGCAACGTGGAAGCATTGGAATGCCGACAGTCCACTGCAACCTGCCGGCCTGATGGGACCGGTTACCATACAACCCCAGGTCACTACAGTTCTGAAACTCCAGAAATAAGTTGCTTCCCTCCGATTTGTAGAAGAAGCCCTCTTTTACACCTATCTTTCGTTTTTCCTGAAGGAATGGGGAGAGACGCCTGTGATACGACGGAAGGCGGTGGAGAAATAATCGGGGTTGCTGAAACCTACGTCATAGGCAATTTCCTTGAGCGGTTTCGTGGTGTTCAGCAACAGGAATTTGCTTTGCTTGATGCGTGTCTCCTGAATATACTGGTAGGGTGTCATACCCGTTTGCTGCAGAAAAACCTTGCGGAAGCGGCTGTACCCCCAGTTGATGGCGATTGCTATATCCTCAGAGCATATATCCTTATAATAATTGTTGTGAATGAAGAGCAAAGCCTGATGCATGTCTTCGGTGGTTTCCTTTTCCGCCTGGCTGGCGGTGTTGTCGTACGACGAGATATAGCCCAGCAACATGTTTACATAACCGCTCAGTAGTTGCTGATAGCCTTTCTCCATGTGCTGAGCTGCCTTTATGCCTTGGTCGAAGAGGTGAATGATGTCATAA
>CADAWW010000011.1 GCA_902791675.1 uncultured Bacteroidales bacterium | reverse complement strand
GCGACCGTCGGCGCTGCAGATACCGGCAGCAGAGAAATCGCTTCCGTTGGGGTTGGCAGGATAACCGTCGTAACTGTATTTCAGCACGATGTTGTAATCTTCCTCCTTGCCGGGCAGAGAGAACTTGCCTTCTCCGTGAGCCACCCAGATACCGAGTTTACTTCCGCTGAGGCTTCCCATCAGCACGCTCTTGTTGGGCTGAACGGTCAGACCAAGGAAGTTCGACTCGAACTTGTGGCTGTCGTTGTGCAACATCTTGGGGGATTTACCATTTACCTTTTCTCCCCCTAACAATCCCAGTTCTACCATCAACTGGCAACCATTGCAGACACCCAGTGAAAGGGGTATCCTTGCGGGCATAGAAACGGTCGAGGGCTTCCTTGGCCTTTGGGTTGTAAAGAAAGGCACCTGCCCATCCCTTAGCACTTCCCAGTACGTCGCTGTTGGAGAATCCGCCGCAGAATACGATGAAGTTGATGTCGTCTAGTGTCTCACGACCTGTGATAAGGTCGGTCATCATAACATCCTTCACGTCAAAGCCTGCCAGATACAGCATGTAAGCCATCTCGCGTTCGCCGTTTGTACCCTTTTCGCGGATGATGGCAGCGCGCAGACCGCTCTTCTCGCGACGGTCAGGGGTCAGGCCGAACTGGCTCAACTTGCCTGTAAAGCCGGGCAGAATATTCCACTGCAGAGGCTGCTGCTTGTAGTTCTGGTAGCGCTCGGCAGCCTTGCCGTTGAAGCTCTGCTTCTGATCCAGCAGGAAGCTGCTCTTGTACCAGACATCACGCAGGGCATCGATGTCGAAGTCGAATGCCTGTCCGTTCTTCTGGATAGCAAGGGTGCGGCCCTCGGCAGGCTCACCTATGTTAATGTAGCCTACGCCTTCGTCCTCCAGGAACTTCTTCACTTCGCTACGCTTGTCGTTGGCAACCTGAATAACAACACCGGGGTTCTCAGCGAAAAGAATCTTTGTCAGGTCGTCTGTTTTTATCTTGTCCAAGTTGATGTTCAAACCGCCCTTCGTGTTGGCGAAGGTCATCTCCAGCAGGGTAGTGATAAGACCACCGGCGCTGATATCGTGACCAGCCAGGATGAGGCCCTTCTGAATCAGGGTCTGTATGGCATTGAAACAATCGCGGAAATACTCGCTGTTCTTAACGGTAGGAACATCGCTGCCCACCTTGTTGTTAACCTGTGCAAAGGCAGAACCGCCCAGACGGAGTTCGTCGAATGAGAAGTCGATGTGATACAGTGTAGAAGGTACGTTCTGAACAACAGTTGGGGTACTTCTGTGTCATACTCAGCGAGTCCTTACCTGTGGGAACGTTAATCTGCAACTCGCAGCAGAAATCGGAGAGAGCCTTGACGGCAGTATAGAGACGGGCATCCTCACCCTCCTGGGCACGGCAAGGCCACATCCAGTTGGCACTCAGGCTTACGCTGTCCAGTCCTTCCTCCAGGGGAGCCCAAACAATATTTGTCAGAGACTCGGCAACAGAGAGTACGGAACCTGCAGCGGGGTCTGCCAAGGCAGCCTGAGGTGCATGACCCAAAGCAGTGGCGATACCCTTCTCTCCACGATAGTCGAGGGCAACCACACCGCAGTCGCTCAGCGGCAACTGCAACTCGCCCTGGCACTGCTGGCGCGCTACCTTACCTGTTACGGAGCGGTCCACCTTGTTGGTCAACCAGTCTTTGCAGGCAACAGCCTCCAGCTGCAGAACCTTTTCTAGTTGAGAGTTTAGAGTTGAGAGTTTAGAGTTGTCATACTCTACATTCTCGTATTTACGTTCTACGGTATTGTCACGCATGATGGTCTTTGGTGAGTGACCGAACATCTGGCTTACCTCCAGATCGAAGGGACGGACACCGTCGCCCTGCTCGAAGCTGAAGTGTGCATCGCCTGTGGTCTCACCCACTACATACAGCGGAGCGCGTTCACGCTCGGCAATCTGACGTACATGGTCGATGTGCTTCTCGTCGATAAGCAAGCCCATACGCTCCTGACTCTCGTTGGCAATGATTTCCTTTGCCGATAGGGTGGGGTCGCCAATGGGTAGTTTGGTCATATCAATGTGACCGCCGCACTCCTCAACCAACTCCGACAGGCAGTTTACGTGTCCGGCACTTCCGTGGTCGTGGATGCTGACAACGGGATTCACCTCTTCCTCGCAAAGGGAGCGGATAAGGTTGTAGGCACGTTTCTGCATCTCAGGATTGGCACGCTGAACGGCATTCAGCTCGATGCCGCTGCTGTAACGGCCTGTCTCAACAGATGATACAGAGCCGCCGCCCAGACCGATACGGTAGTTGTCACCACCTACTACCACCACCTTGTTACCCTTTTGGGGTGTACCCTTCAGGCAGTCGCGCTTGGTGCCGTAACCGACACCGCCAGCCAGCATGATAACCTTGTCATAGGCGTATTTTTCGTCCTTCTCCTGATGCTCGAAGGTCAGCACAGAACCACAGATCAGAGGCTGGCCGAACTTGTTACCGAAGTCGCTGGCGCCGTTGGAAGCCTTGATAAGAATCTGCTCGGGTGTCTGGTACAGCCATTCGCGAACGGGCAGAATCTTCTCCCATTCACGCTCCTCCTGAGTGCGGGGGTAGCTGGTCATATATACGGCAGTACCGGCAATAGGCCATGAACCTACACCACCACCCATACGGTCGCGAATCTCACCGCCTGTACCTGTTGAGGCACCGTTGAAAGGCTCTACCGTTGTGGGGAAGTTATGTGTCTCAGCCTTGATGCTGATTACACTCTCGATATTACGGATAACGAAGTAGTCGCTGGTACTGTGATCTTGAGGTGCAAACTGCTCTACTTCAGGACCCTCGGCAAATGCTACATTATCTTTATAGGCAGAGATAATCTTATGAGGATTCTCCTGCGTAGTCTTCTTGATCATCTTAAAGAGGCTGCTCTCCTTCTCTTCGCCGTCGATGATGAACGTACCACCGAAGATTTTGTGGCGGCAGTGCTCACTGTTGATCTGGGCAAAGCCGAACACCTCGCTGTCCGTAAGCTTGCGGCCCAACTGCTTCTCTACATCGTGCAGGTATTCAATCTCCTCTGGTGAGAGCGCCAGACCTTCCTGCTCGTTGTATTCCTCCAGGTTTTCGATATGCTGGATGGCGGCAGGCTTTATGTTGATGGTAAAGATTTCCTGATTCAAGCCCTTGTACATGCGTTGCAGCATAGGGTCGTATTCAGCCTTCTCGTCGGCTACGGGATAGTATTCCTCGATACGACTGATGCCCTTGATGGCCATATTCTGGGTAATCTCAACGGCGTTGGTGCTCCAGGGGGTAATCATTTCCCTGCGGGGGCCGATGAAGAAACCGTTCAGGGTTTCTCCTTCAATGACGGTAGCTCCGCCATAGAGCCAACAAAGTTTTTCTATATCTTCGCTTGAGAATTTGTGGTCACAGGCAGTGGCGATAATGCTCTCCTGTGGCGTCTTAAAGAATGTAATTGCCATGTCTTCAAATACGTTTTTCTATTTTGGCGACAAAGGTACAAAAAAATAATGAGGTAACCAACGGGTTCACCCACTATGTTTGAATAAAATTTTTTGTATTAACATAATTACCGATATATACCGTCAGAAAACATTCTGATGCCAATGATATAATATGCTAATTGGCGTAGAAAAATTATTTTCAAGCTCTGAAAATATATAACCAAGCCCTGAAAATATATTTTCAAGTCATGAAAATAAATAATCAAGCCTTGAAAATAGTTTTATTGTCCGTATTACGCTTCTTTCTTTCGCTTAGTAAAATCTTTTTGTCGGGTTGGGATTGTCTTTTTTCTGTCTTGGCAGACAAGGCTTCTAAATGCCTTCGAATGTTAAAAAATGTAATATACGGAAAATAATCTACAAAATAATTTGGTTTATATTGTAAACCTATTTATCTTTGCAGCGCAATCCGGATGAAAAGGCGTCTTTTTCCGACCTTGCTGCAGAAAGGAAGGGGGAAGTGCTGAAGGTCATAGAACATTGACCGTTGAGAAAAATGAACATTATTCTATTTATCATCTAATTGAAAACAAAAATGGAAGAGAACAGCAACTTGACTGCTGAGCGCAGTCTGGAAATCATTCGCGAGTCAATTGAACGCAGTCAGCGCACGATCACCCGTAATTCTGCATTGCCGATGATATGGTGGGGTGTTTGTGTTGTCATATTTTCATTCATCATTGCCTACCTGTGGAATAATCACGGCGGACCTGCATGGAATGCTCTATGGGCAGTCATGTGGTTGGTTGGCTATGTGGGCAACTGGATGATTGACAAGAAGAACGAAACCGTTCCAACGACATTCGTCGGCAAGTCCATCAGTTATGTTTGGACTACATTCGGTATATTCTGCGGAGGAATCGGCTTTATGTTTTGCTTCATCGGCAACGGAATCCTGCCTTTAGAATTGATTATGCCCAAAGTGTATGCTTTTGGTTGTATTACGAGCGTTATTTCCCTGTGTTTCGGTATGGGAACGACCATCACAGGGCTCATCATCCGTAACCGAATCATTCAGGTTTGTGGCCTCATCGCTGGCTTGGGCGGCTTCTTCTGTGCTTTGCATTTCCCTGGTCACGAACAACTTTATGTGATGGCAGCCGTGGCAGTTATCGGTCTTGTAGTTCCCGGAGTACTGATTCAATTACAGAACCAAAAATAAGGAGGACGTAAATATGTTTCAGCCATTAGACCCACTATTGCACTCTGAGTTGCGACTGGCTATTATGTCGTTGCTCATCAGTGCCGACGAAGCGGAGTTCCCTTACATCAAGGAGCAGACGGGAGCTACGGCCGGTAATCTGAGTGTGCAGGTGGATAAGCTGTCGGCAGCAGGATATATCGAGGTAGAGAAGACCTTCAAGGGCAAACGTCCCTGCACCATCTGTCGTGTCACCGATGATGGCCGAAAAGCTTTCGAGGCTTATGTAAAAGCCTTGAGTAGCTATCTGAAGGTGAAGTGAAACACAAAGGTATAGCTATAGTCTTTTAACCTTATAAAGATGAATAAAGGACATAAAGTATATTTGATTAATAGGCATCCCATGGGTGGAAGCTACTTGGCAATCTGCCTCTTTGGTCTTGTTTTTTCCATCAGACCGTTGAATGCGACAGAGCTTAATCATGAGCTGATTCATTCGGCTCAGCAAAAGGAGCTTCTATATATTCCCTTCTTTATATGGTATGTGATAGAATGGCTGGTCTTGCTGGTTAAATACAGAGACCGGATGGAAGCATACCGGAATATCCGTTTCGAGAAGGAAGCCTATCAGCATCAGCATGACCTCGACTATCTGAAGAACAGAAAGCACTATAGGTATAAATAAAATAAAGCAGGCTCGAGCCTGCTTTATTTTATGTTATGGTTTTATCCTTTACCCCAGGAAACTGATGAGCACACCAGCTGCTACAGCAGAACCGATAACCCCAGAGATGTTAGAACTCATACAGTAATTCAGTACGTGATTCTTGGGGTCGTACTTGGTACTGATTCCGTTGCACACACGACTGGCCATAGGGACGGCACTAAGGCCAGTAGCACCAATAAGGGGATTAATCTTCTTCTTAGCGAAGATGTTCCAGACTTTTACCATGCAGATACCACTGGCAATACTGAGGGCGAAAGCACAGAAACCACCGGCAACAATACCCAGCGTCTGTACGTTGATGAAGGCATCTACCGTCATAGTGGCACCTACGCAGAGGCCCAAGAAGATTGTGGCAGCATTCATGATGCCGTTACTGGCAGCATCGAAGAGGCGGTTGGTGTCGTTACCAATTTCCTTTATAAGGTTACCGAACATAAGCATGCCGACCAAGCTGACAGCTGTGGGAACAAAGATAGCCACAATAGTAGTAACGGCAATGGGGAAGATAATCTTCAACACGCGCATGTTTTTTATTTCTATTGTATCTGGGTAGAGCTTGTCCATCTCCTTCATGTTGATGCGCAGCTCTTTTTCAGAGCAAAGCAGTTTTACTACCAACGGTATGATTACAGGAACTAAGGCCATATAGCTGTAGGCTGCAATAGCAATGGGGCCCAAGAGATGGGGAGCCAACTTGATGGTGGTGAAGATTGCGGTAGGACCGTCGGCACCACCGATGATACCTAACGAGCCTGCTTCCTGTGGAGTGAAGCCAACCAAAAGGGCAACCAACAGTACAGCAAATATACCCATCTGAGCGGCAGCACCGAAGATGGCGAGCTTTAGGTTACGGAGCATAGGACCGAAATCGGTAAGCGCACCTACACCCATGAAGATGATGGGAGGCAGCAAGCCGCTCTTGATAAGGGCATAATAAAGATAGTTCATAAGACCCAAATCGTGCGCTATCTCATGCAGAGGCATCTCGTAAATATTACGCATGGTGGTCACACCATTTACGGTTACAGGTACAAGACCTTCGCTGTTGGCCTGTAGCACACCCATTCCGCCACCAGGGAAGTTGGCAATGAGTACGCCAAAGGCAATAGGAACAAGCAGCAGGGGCTCGTACTTCTTGACGATGCCCAGATAGAGCAACGTAAAGGCAAGCAGATACATGACGATGAATAGCGGATTCTCGGCAATGGCAGAGATGGCTGTCATCTGGTACAGCTTGTTAAGTATGTCATATATCATTTCCATAATCATGCAATCTTAAAGATCGGATCATCTTCTTCAACTGAATCTCCGCTGTTAACAAGGATAGCGGTGATAACACCAGCCTTGTCAGCACGGATAGCGTTGAAAGTCTTCATTGCCTCGATATACCCCAAAACATCGCCTTCCTGAACGCTGTCGCCAACCTTCTTGGGTGTCTCTGAGTTGTCCTTTACCAGATAGAACTTACCTTCAAGGGGAGCCAGCAAATCCTGACCTTCGCCAACTGGTGCGGCAGCACCTGCAGCAGGAACTGCTGTAGCGGCTGGAGCTTCATTTCCGTAGGCGATGTTCACCTCGTAGGTCTGACCATTCACGCTTACCTTAATCTGCTTTGGAAGCTCAGCACCAGCAGCGGGAGCGTTCTTCTTTGCTTTACGCTCAGCTAAGTCTTTCTCGAAGTCTGCCTTGGCCTTTCCGCTCTTATAAGCACGATACTGTTCGGGGTGCATAGCCAACTCGAAGAGTTCCTCGTTGTCTTCGCCCAGTTCCCAGCCGTTTTCCTGCATCTCCTTCTTGAAGTCCTCCAACTTGTCGGGATAGTAGCTCTGAGGATCGTTGGTTTCGAACTCGCGACCTTCAGCCTTAGCCATATCCACCAGTTCCTGAGCAACGGGGCCAGGCAGCTGACCGCTCTTGCCCAAAATCATATCCCAGATATTGTCTGCAATCATGCTCCAACGCTCCTTGCCTTTTTCCATCTGAATGACGTTCATAAGGGCTAGGTTCTTAACGTACTGGCTGAAAGGAGTTACCAGACAAGGATATCCTACCTTGGGCCATACGTAAGCTACCTCGTCGAATAGTTTTACTAAGAGCTGGTCCGTAGTCAACTCGGGCTGGTTGTTCTTCACTTTCCACTTGTTCAGGCTTTTCAGGTTGTCTTCGAGGTCTGTCATCAATGATCCCATCATACCGCCAGGCAGTCCTGGCTTAACAAGTAGTGAGTTGTTGATGTGGTTGAGTTTGGGGATATAATAACCTAAAAAGTCATCATACATCTCTTTGATCAGTGTACGAGCCTCCATGTAAGCTTCCATATTGATTTCCTTTACCTTGAAGCCTGCATCCTTCAGCATCTCCTGCACGGCGATGATGTCTGCATGTCCGGTACCCCAGGCAAGGGGGGACATAGCGGTATCGATATAATCGCAACCAGCCTTGGCAACCTCCAGGATGCTGGCCATACAGAAACCGGGACCTGCATGAGAGTGGTACTGGATGACAATATCCTTGTCAAGTGCCTTGATGCCTGCAACAATCTTGCCCAAGGAAACAGGGCGACCAATACCAGCCATATCTTTCAAGCAGATTTCATCGGCACCTGCCTCGATGAATGTCTTAGCTAGGTTTACGTAATATTCTACTGTATGAATGGGGCTATGGGTAATGCAGAGTGATGCTTGAGCAATCATTCCAGCCTCTTTAGCATATTGGATAGAGGGGATAACGTTGCGTGTGTCGTTCAGTCCGCAGAAGATTCGGGTTATATCTGTTCCCTGAGCCTTCTTTACCACATAGAATAGTTTGCGAACGTCCTTAGGAACAGGACTCATACGCAGGCCATTGAGGGCACGATCAAGCATATGGGTCTGAATGCCTGCCTCATGGAAGGGCTTTGTCCACTCGCGGACGCTCTTGTTGGGATTCTCTCCGTAGAGAAGATTTACTTGTTCAAAACCTCCGCCATTGGTTTCAACACGGTCGAAACACCCCATTCTGATAATGGCGGGTGCAATCTTTACCAACTGATCTACGCGTGGCTGGTACTTTCCCGCACTCTGCCACATATCACGGAAGACCAGACTAAACTTTACTTCTTTTTCCATATATGTTATCTTGATTTTACCTTAATTGTTACAAAAAAAAACAATCACTCTGCTATAGTCTTCTAGCTGAGGAAATGTGTCCCTTACCACCAGTAATCTGGCTTACCACTTGCTGAAGAATTGCCATAGTGTCACCATCTATGTTTGCATTTGTAGTTGCACTCTTTTTAGGAGATACAACTTCTTCAGGTGCAATCTTGTTTACAGTCTTAATTAGGAGTTTACCTCCCCAGATAACAATCAGTAAGATTAGGAAAACCGTGCTCATTCCAACAATCATGAGCTCAAAGCCAATACCTAAATTATCCATATAATATACCTTAAAATAAAATTTGCCGCAAAATTACTCAAAAAATCTTCAATTTGAGCATTTTTGCGGCAAAAAGTTGACAAATGGGATGCAAAATTATTCTTCGTCAAGCAGTTCTTCCTCTTGTGAGTCTGGCAAGTACTTTCTTAGCACACGGGCAACACCCACTTTCCAAGAGTTTATACTGTCACTTTCCAATTGTAGTGAGGTAACCAGACGAATGACATGATCAATGGGCATTCGATAGCGTAGAACACCGCTGATTAATTTGGCATAATCCCAATATTCCGGGTTGAATTTTTCGCTAAGGCCCTCAATAGTGGTTTTATAGCCACGTTTGTTGATGAATTGGAAATCGTAACGCTTTTGTCCGTCTCGGTCTATGTGTTTGATGATACGTCCATTGGTAACACTTTTTGGAAGTGCAATCCCTTCCTCGTCATCCATCAAACCAGTGAAAATTTCGTATGGGATGTTGTCAAGCAGACCGACGAAGGCAACCCACTTCTCCTTTTTATTCTGGAATCTTACTACATCGCACTCTAATATCTCAGGTCTTGTTTCCACTACTGAAAGATTGGGAGTGCTGTCAGGCTTGATGAAATCTTGTTGGAGAAGGGTGTCAAGAAAGCCTTGGGACATTAGCTCGTTGTCTTTCTTTGTGTAACGGATATCGGTAAAAATCTGAGCCAGCGTTTCTTTGTTGTTAATTTCCACAAAGTGCTTGTTTGCCTCTAAAGCCTCTTTGTCGGCATAGAATTTGTTAATGGACTGCTCTGTATAGGAATGGTAAGTCTCGTTATGAATGAACGAATCTAATGGAAGTCTGTCTGTTAGAGCTGGTTTTTCATCGGGCCATCCTACGGTAAGGGTGGCTACGGGAAATACTAGTTTTGGCAATTCGAGAATCTCTATTATCTGCTGTGGCATATAGATAGTGGTGCCTAAAAAGCATATACCCAACCCTTCTTCCTCTGCCAGATTACAAAAGGTTTGTGTGTAGAGAAGAGCATCAGTGGTTGCATTCATGAAACTGAGCAGATTGTTGTAGCATGGGACGGCATTACGGAATTCACACCAATTTGTCATCCTACGGAAGTCAGCACAGATGGTAAGAACTATGGGAGCTTCTGTAACCATGGGTTGGTTGAAATGTGCTGGCGCAAGTCTTTTCTTCATTTCTGCACTTTTGGTTACTACCACACTGTAGAGCTGCAGATTACCCATAGTCTGCGTTCTCGCAGCTTCTTCTAATAACCGATTCAGCAGCTCATCAGAGATGGGCTGCTGAGTATATTTGCGGATTGTTCTTCTTTCTTTGATGTTCATCTGGTACTTTTTAAAATATTTGACAGTTCATCAATCTGCTCTTTTAACGCCATGTCTACTTTCAGGCGGTTCTTGATTGTCTTTATGCTATGCAGGACTGTGGCATGATTTTTATTTCCAATGAGTAAACCTATCTTGCTTACCGAAAGTTGGGTGTGAACCTGAGCCAGATAAATACTTAACTGGCGGGCCAATACAATTTCGGCCTTTCTGCTTTTGCCATAGATGTCTTCTTGCTTTACATTATATATATTAGAGACTTCCTCAACTATTTTATCCAAGCTAACTTCTTTGACAGCAGTATTGGGCGTATGCTGTATGATGCTCTTAGCAAAATCCAAATCTACATCTTTGTTGTAAACAACAGAATAAGCTAATAAGCTATGGATTACTCCTTCCAGTTCACGAACACTGTTTGAAACATTTTGTGATATGTAGTCAATAACATCTTCGGGTATCTGTAATCCGTCATGCTTAATCTTGCTCCGCAGAATATCTTTACGCAACTGCACCTCAGGCTTCTCCAACTCTGCAAGCAGCCCGCTTTTGAAACGGGTAAGCAGACGATCTTGCATACCTTGCATAGAAACAGGTGGACGGTCACTTGTAAGAATAATCTGTCGCCCGTTCTGTCTTAAGTGATTGAAGATATGGAAGAAGGCATATTGCGTTTTCTCCAATCCGATCATTTCCTGTATGTCATCAATAATCAAAACATCAATGCTCTGATAGAAGTGCATGAAGTCGTTGAAAGTGTTGTTTCGTACAGAATCTGTAAATTGGACTTGGAAGAGATGGGCACTTAAGTAGAGAACCCGCTTTTCTGGGTGTAACTCCTTCAGTCTTGTTCCTATAGCATTAACAAGATGAGTCTTTCCCACACCGCTTGGTCCGTATATAAATAATGGATTAAAAGTTTGCTGATTGGGCTTTTCTGCAATAGCCTGTCCTATGCTACGAGGCAGTTTGTTGCTTATTCCTTCAATAAAGTTGCTGAAAGTCTGTTTGGGATTCAATTGTGAATCCAAATCCTGAACTGGAGCAATAGCCTGTGTTAGGGTAGGAGATTGATTGGCTTGTCGTTTGCTGGGTTCTGTTTTAGCAACAGAAGACACCTCGTCGCTTTCCATTTTCACAGAGCCTTTTTTAACAACCTCTACCTCATATATCAAACTGACATTTCCTTCATAAACCCTATTTATTGTAAGATGTATAAGGCTACGGAAATGTTCTTCAAGATATTCGTAGAAAAACTGACTGGGAGTAGATATAACTAACTCTTTTGCCTCAACATCGTACGACTTGAATTTAATTGATGTAAACCAAGTCTGATATTGTTGCTCATTCACATTGCTTCGGATGATTTCCAAGCATTGTGCCCACTTTATGCGTGGTGATGTAGTCATTTTTCTATCTTAGGTAAAATAATCTTATGTTGTTTAGCGAATGCAAAGTTATGCCTTTTTCATTTTATGGCAAAATTCTTTATTTCAGTTAAAAAAACAGGCTCATGTCTTAACTTTCTGTATTACAGTATTGAAAGAAACAAAAAAGACTATTCTTTAAATAACCTTCTTGCAAATTTGTAACTCTTTGTTTTACAGAAAGGAACGGAATTATAGCCTCAATATTACCTTTTTAATATAAATCTTGCATAACTTTCAATAATAAAAGCGCTTATTCTGTTTTGTGTGAAATGTGATGCAAAGGATGTATTATTTGAATTAAATTAAAATACGCATTAATTTTTCTTTCCGAAAACAGAGAAGTGAACATACCTTTTTGGGTGTGCTTTCAAGTCTGTGACAAGGCTGTCTGCGCTTTGAACAGTATGATTCAGATTGTTGTATAGGCCTGGATCTTTCATGAGTAAGCCCAATGAGCCTTGTGGACTTTGAATTTGGTTCATCAGTTGGTGTACACTACTGATAGTTGTATTTACGCTATCCAATGTTGCCTGCAGGTTCAATTCATTCAAGTGATTGGTTAGAGTGATGGCATTTTCTCCCACCTTGTTGAATGTGTTGGTAAGCTGAGGCACATTGTTTTCGAGAAGATTATTTAGTTCTCTCGTACTCTTGTTCAAATTTTCTGTTATCAGTTCTGCATTTTGAATAATCAGCGGCAGATTAGGATCAGATGTTAACTTGTTCAATGTGGCTATGAGTGTATCTACTTTTGCTACTACCTGTTCTACTTGTGGCATCATGCTAGCTGCTTTTGCCATCATGCCTTGTGAATCTGAACCTTCAATGGTGTCACCTGGGTGAAATGCATCTGTAAGGTTTGTGGCAAGCAGCATATTTAGCGTACATCCGCCCAACACAGCCTCATCTAGTTTGGCACTACTCCCTTTGGGGATGCGCAAATCTTTATTGGTACTTATTTCAACCAATACGGAACCAGGATGGTCATAGTCATAGATGATATCGCTAACGACGCCTACATTGTATCCGTCGGCATAAACATTGCTACTTTTGCTCAACCCTTTTGCGTTAGGGAATTTAATGTAATACGTGCTCGTAGAGGAAAATAGATTTTTCCCCTTAAGAAAGTTAATGCCAAGGAATAAAATCACAAGTGCTATAATTCCTGTGATTCCAATTTTAACTTCTTTCTTCATCTTTGTCTATTTTTTATATGCGACGAATGCATTATAGATACTTTTTGCCAGTGCAGCTTTGCCTTCTTTTGAATTCATGTATTTTTCTTCGGCGCGGTTGTTTATATACCCTAGTTCAACAAGTACGGCAGGCATGCTTGTTCGGGCAAGTACCAATAAACCTGCCTGATGTACGCCTCTGTCTGTTCTCTTTGCCGTAGTTCTGAATTGTTTCTGTATTTCTTGAGCAAATTCTACACTTGAAGCCATATTCTGGTCTTGCATTAGTTCGAAGATGATATAGCTCTCGCTGCTTTTGGGGTCAAAGCCTTCATATTTTTGCTCGAAATTACTCTCCAATGTGATGACTGTATTCTCACGTTTCGCAACTGCTAAATTTTCTGCAGCCCTATGCATACCTAATGTATAAGTCTCTGTTCCACTGGCATTGGTTCCCTTTTGTCCTGCTGCCGTACTGTTGGCATGTATGCTGATGAAAAGATCGGCCTTGGCACGGTTGGCAATATGAGCGCGTTCATCCAGTTCCACAAACACATCAGTCTTACGTGTGTAAATTACTTTTGTGCCTTTGCAGTTCTGTTCTATAAGTCGTCCCAACTCCAAAGCAACGTCAAGACTAATATTTTTTTCTTTACTGAAGAATCCAAGCGCCCCAGGATCTTTTCCGCCATGTCCTGCATCTATACAAATGGTGTATGCCTGAACACCAATGCTCAAACATACACCTATTAATAATGTGATGACTTTTTTCACTTTTGGCTTATTTTTGCCGCAAAATTATGAAAAATCTGCAACATATCAAAACGTTTTGATGAAAAGGCAGTGTTTTTCTATAACTTCCACCTTGCTCCTGCCATTATCCAAATGCCAGGCTGAGGAACGTTCCCTAAGTCATAATATCTGTTATCGGTAATATTGGTACCTTGTACATACAGGTTGTAGTGGGGCGCAGTCCATTGTAGTTTTACATCCAAGTTGGCAAAAGTGTTGTAGCCTACCAGTTGGCCTGCACAGATGTAGTTGCCCATTCTGTCTTGCACACGAACGCTCCATGTTGCAGAAAGGCGACTCCATACCTTATGGTGCAGCGTGGCTACAAACTTGTTCCTCAGATACTCCATAGTGTAATTGCTCTTGTAGATATCTGTATCATCGTTTCTCTTCTGGTAAATATGCGTGTAGCCTAAAGTTAAGTTTCTGACCCATGCATCCATACCAGTTATTTCATCGAAGTTAAATCTGCCTTCCACTTGTATTCCCATATTGTCCATTTGGAAAGCTGCACTGTGGTATGTATCTTCCGGAGTGTACATTACCCAGTCTATCATGTTGTTTCCTCTGTGATAAAAGGCTCGAACTGTTCCTGCATATCCGTTCTTGCGGAATTGTCCGCCTATCTGCACCGAGTGGTTGTTCTCTGGCTTAAGCCCTTTGTTGCCTTCCAGAGTGACGCTCTTGTAATAGAGATCGGTGAAGGTGGGCAGGCGGAAGCCTTTGTTATACGAGAAGAAAAGCTTCCAGTGTCCATTGGGTCGGAAGGCGATATCTACGCCTGGATAAAAACGGAACTTGTGGTCAACAGAGGTCGTCATGCTAGCTAGCAGACCAGCTGAGAAAGTCCAGTGGTTCAGCAAGATGTTATGTTCAAGATTGAAGGAAACTGTTGTTCGGTCGTCCTGTTTCGTGTAAAAAATATCGTCTTCACCTCTAACGGAAACATAATGCTCTGGCTTTAGTTCCCTTCCTAAGTTTGTGCTTAGGATGCCTTCATGGCGTAATTCAGCGCCTAAAGCTGTTTTCCCTCCCACCCAGTGGAAAAATCCTCCGGCTTTTAGACCATACACGTCTGCCTGGTGGAAGTTTTCTCCAAACCGCTCGTTGCGAATCAGTTCGAAGTTGTCATAGCTGCGATTCCAGTACACTTGTGGCGTGAAATGAAATTTCCCTTTTGTCTCGGCACTGACAGATAAAAGATATCGTTCATTTCGTTCATATTGGTTGGGATAAGCGGCGCTGTAGAAAGTGTTGGCACCGTATGATTTTTTGGAGAAGCCAAACTGCCAGTCAAGGTTTAGTTGGTCATTGGCATAGTCGCCTTGGTAGAATAGCTGACCTTTTCGCCAGTCGCTATTATCTGTCCCGCCATCGCTTCTTCCACCTCCTCCGCTGATATGGTTGCTGATGTTTTTAATATTGAAACCCAGACGAGCGTCAGCCTCAAAGGTGCCAAAACTGCCGCCTTGTACACCGACTTCTACGACGCGTTCTTTTTCATGTCGCGTGACAATATTGATGGCACCGCCAAAACTCTGGCCACCATAGACGCGGCTGGCTGCTCCTTCCAGTACCTCAATGCGTTCAATGTCACTGACGCTTACTGGGAAGTCTGCAGAAAGATGTCCTGTCTGAGGGTTGCTGATGTTGACACCGTTGAGTAGTAAAGTAATTTGGTCAAAGATGCCCCCATCAATACTGATGTCCGTTTGAATACCAAAACCACCGCGTTGCCGGACATCGATGCCGGTAGTTAACTTAAAGAGGTCGTTAATACTTTGTACCCCCGCCTGTTCAATGTCCTGGCGAGTGAGTACACTCACAATTCGTGCTGACTGCAATAGTGTCAGCGGTGCCATGGTGCCGCTTACGGTCACCTCGCTCATCTCTAGCTCGTCTTTTGCTTCCTCTGTTTCGGGGTTCAGCATACGGGATGTGCTTGCCATAGCCTCACTTTGGGCAGCTACACCCAGGGTGGCAATGCTAAGCACGCCAATACGTACTTCCCTTCTAAGACTGGCAAAAGCACAATAGCCCTTGTTCGCAAACTGCTTCCATGTGATGGCTTTTGGCTTTCTTGTCTGTTTGTTGTACATTTTTAATTAATAAAATAGATGATAATAAGGACCTTAGGGGCTTGTCGTCCCTAAAGTCTTTTCTCTAAACTCTAAACTCTAAACTAAATTAGAGTCATTCCTGCTTCACGGCATTCCTTACGCATGCTGTCGGGCCAGATGCTGGACTGTGTCTCGCCAATGTGTGCTTTGTGAAGCAGAATCATACAAAGACGACTCTGGCCTATACCGCCGCCAATACTCAGGGGTAAGGTGTTGTTTAAAAGACGCTGATGAAAGTATAACTTCTTGCGCTCTTCCTTTCCTTGGATTTTTAACTGGCGTTCCAAAGCCTCCTTGTCCACGCGGATGCCCATACTACTTAGTTCAATGCTACGTCCTAAAATGGGATACCATATAAGCAAATCGCCATTCAGTCCCAAGAAACCTTCCTCGTTGGGCGTACTCCAGTCGTCGTAGTCGGGAGCGCGGAGGTCGTGTTCCTTGCCGTCACTCAGTTTGCCGCCAATACCCATAATAAATACTGCACCGTATTTTTGACAAATTAGGTCCTCACGTTCCTTCGCTGTTTTTTCAGGGTACATCCTTGCCAGTTCTTCGCTATGGACGAAGTAAATTTCTTCTGGCAAGAAGTGCTTTAGTTGCGGGTAAGTCTCACAGATATAGAATTCAGTACGCAGAATAGCACTGTATATTTTGTTCACAATTTTCTTTAGGAAAGCTATGTTCCGGTTTTCTGCCTTGATAACACGTTCCCAATCCCATTGGTCAACATATAGGCTGTGAATGTTGTCCATCTCTTCGTCAGCACGGATGGCGTTCATGTCAGTAACAATACCGAATCCAGGTTCAATCTCGTATTCAGCCAAAGTCACCCTTTTCCATTTAGCCAGAGAATGAACAACCTCTGCTGTAGCCTCATTCATATCCTTTATGGGGAAGTTTACGGGGCGTTCAACTCCGTTAAGGTCATCGTTCAGTCCAAGTCCTCTCAGTACAAAGAGGGGGGCGGTAACGCGGCGCAGTCTCAATTCGGTGCTCAAACTGCTCAGGAAGAAGTCTTTTATCTTTTTTATAGCCAATTCCGTCTGCTTCAAATCCAGCAGGGCTTTATAGTTTGTAGGCTTCTCTAATTTGCTCATTTTTCTTGTGTTATTTATGTTTTTGTGTCAAAATTGCGTGCAAAGTTACAAATAAGTGAGCAAAAAGCCAAATGTTTTGATGATTTTTCAGTCGAGAGTTTTGTGTAAGTTTAAGCTTTGTGACTTATACATAGTATCTTCATAAGGAGATGGATTTTTTTTTGCTTTTAATTTGGTTGTATCCAAAAATACTTGTACCTTTGCAGTGCTTTTATGACAGAGGAATCCAGTGGAAGTCTGGAGCTGTCCCGCAACTGTGAGCCATGGATAAGGTAAGTCAGAGTATCTGCCACAAAAGTTTAGAGATAAAAAAAGTGCGCGCGGACGTAATATTAACTCTATAAATGTTTAAAAAATGAAAAAAATCAGTTTTTTTGTATGCCTGCTTTCTGTAGGTGTGATGTTCACTGCATGTTCAAGTGATGATTCGGATTTTAACCCAAAGACCGAGGGTGAGGAAACACATACCGTGACTTTTGAAGGTTCTTATTGGGATGTTCTAATTGATGCTCCCCAATATGGTGGTACGCTGCTGTATGGCTCAGACGCCAAGAACTACGGGTGGTGCGACGTTGCCACACAGCTTACCGGCTTTATGTCGAATACCTGGGGTGGAGCGTATGGTTTTGCCGAGGGTGGTAGCGCCATCAGTAACTATATAGACGAGAACATCAACGAGCCACGTGACTATAATGTTCAGCTGGCAGTTCCCGTTAGCAACGGCAGCAAAAACTTTGTGGTAGTATTTGACAATTCAAGCCTGATGTTTGCCGACAAGCAGGCTCGCGTAATCAAATCAATGGATGTTATTGGTACCACATATGCATTGTCTGTTTGCAAGAATGGTGATGGAAACGACTATGCTAAGGCTCTGACTCAGAAAGGCGATTTCTATGATGTGATTGTAACCGGCTTTAAGTCTGGTAAGGAGACAGGTGCCGTTACCATCTCTATTGCCAAGGACGGCGGTTTCCTGGCAGACTGGTACAAGGCTGATATGACATCTCTGGGTGCTGTAGATAGCCTTGCCTTCTCAATGGATGGCAGCGATAAGAGCAGCTGGGGTGTCAAGACTCCCAAGTACTTTGCATTCGATAATGTAGTGATAAAGAAGTAAGAGGTCCCCTCTTCCAAGCCCTTGCCCACAAAAAAATAGGAAGGGCTTTAACTGGTTAAATGAATAAGTTGAAAGAAACATACATGCTGCTTTTAGCCTTGGTGCTAATGGCAGCATGTTCAAATTCGGAACCCGACAAGCCGAAGGAGGATGTTATCGGTTCCGGCAAGGGAGTCATTATCCTGTGCGAGGGTAACTATCAGGCAGGAAACAGTACGCTATCGTATTATAATCCCGATACAAAGTCTGTACAGAACGGCGTTTTCTTTAAAGCCAATGATGCCAAGATGGGCGACACAGGCCAGTCTATCCAATTACACGATGGAGTGGCCTATGTAGCTATGGAGAACAGCGGCATCATCTGGGCGCTGGACACAGAAACGTTCAAGGTGAAAGGCCGTTTGACTGCGGGTCAGACCGAGCATATGATAAATCCTCGTTACATTCATTTCTTGTCATCGGAAAAGGCGTATGTAACAGACCTTTATTCGCCTTATATCACTATTTTTAATCCTCGAACCATGCAGTACATTGGCAGCATTCCCACAGGACAGCCCGATGCCTTTGGCTACAACAGTACGGAGGAGATGGTACAGTTCGGTAATCGTGTGTTTACTAACTGCTGGAGTTACAGTAACAAAATTCTCGTCATCGATGCCACGAAGGACGAGGTGTGCGACAGTATTGTGCTTGACAGTTGGCAACCTAAGAGCATGGCGCTGGACGCTCGCGGCAAACTGTGGGTAATTACCGACGGTGGATATGAGACGGATGACGATAGCTTCAGCGACAATATTCCTCATCTTTATCGTATTGACGCTGCTACGCTTACTGTCGAGCAGGATCAGACACTTGATACCGACAATGCCAATGTGCAGTTAGCTACCAATCCCTCGGGTACCATATTATATATTATAAACAATGATGTCTACCGCATGGAGGTGACAGCAGCCCATGTTCCTGTACGTCCTTTCATAGAGGCAGAGACGGGCAGCAACGGACGAAAGCATTTCCTTTATGCTATTGGTGTGAATCCTCGTAATGGCGAGATATATGTAGCCGATGCCGTAGACTACAGTCAGAGCGGCGTGGTTTATCGCTATAGTGAGAATGGTACATTGCTCGACAAATTCCGGGTAGGCATCACTCCTAATGGTTTTGCATTTAAATGAAAAAACTTTTATTTTTTTCCCTTATTCTTTTGTTTGCCTCATGCAACAAAAACGATTCTGACCCCGAAGAACCCTCAGGCCCGCTTCCCGTTATCACGTGGGTGATGTCATCCGGTCGTTTCACTATTCAAACGGGCGAAAGCATCCAGCTGGTACCTGACATTGAATACCTCGACGAGACCAGTGTTTACACATGGATTATTGATGGACAGACGGTGGGGCACGAAAATTACTACACCTTTACTTCTGATGAGTCTGGTGTGTACTACGTGAAGCTCATCATCAATAATCGTTATGGAAAAGTTGAAGACGAAGTGAAGATTACTGTTGTAGAGGCAGAAAATGTGGAGCTGCCTGAGATACCAGAGCACATAGAATGGCAGTTCCCATGGACAGAAATAAATGTTGCGCAGGGACGCACCATTAAGGTAAAGGCATATATGACTGACGATTCCGAGGTGAGCGAGGTATTTACTGCCACCGAGGTGGGACGCCACATCGTTACACTATCATATAACGGCCAGTCTCAGGACTTTGTTATCAATGTTTGCCCCGAAGCAGGAACTTATCGTCGTTCTTCCAAGGGTCAGGCTATGGTGAATCGTGTTTACGAATACATACCGGCTCCCGGCCATCAGGTGAACGGTTACATTATTACAGGTGAGGCTTATCCCAAAGACTGTACTCATGAGCAGGCTTGTGACTCGGTTCTGGCTCACTTCTCTCGTAAATGGTCGGTCAGCCTGGGTGCTCAGGGAGGCTACCTGATAGCAGGGTTTGACCATAGTGTGCCCAATGGAGGCGGCTATGATATATGTGTTAAGGGCAATCCCTTCAGCTATCAGTCGGAGCCCGGTATTATCTGGGTAAGTCAGGATGATAACGGTGACGGAAAGCCCAATGACCAGTGGTTTGAGTTGGAAGGCTCTGAATACCTCACAGAGAACGAGACACGTGAATATGCTATCACATACTTTAAACCTGAAAAGGCTAAGTCAGCTGTAGGTTGGCGCGACAACAACAACGATACGGGTTACGTTCCTTACCTAAGCTATTGGAATCCCTCTCCTTATTATTGGCAGCCTTGGGTAGAGGGCAACAAGCGAACTTACTTTGGCTCTCGCCTTCGTGACCGTAGTACCTACGAGAAAGGTATCTCTGATATACCGCCATACGATTGGGGTTATGTAGATAACCTGAACGACGTTATAGACGGACCTGCGGGCAGAATGGGCTATTATAAGGTTTCCAATGCTCGTACATGGGACGGCAAGCCTGCCAATCTGGAATATATAGATTTTATAAAGATTCAGACAGCACAAACGGGCTCCACACCAAATTTGGGTGAAATCAGTACCGAAATTTATTACATTAGCGATTATCATTTAGAATAAGGAGAGACCCTCCCCATCCGTCCCGGACCCACTCCAGCCCTCCCTTGTAGGGAGAGAGATTATATATATATGAAAAGGATATTTTTAATTATATGGGTTGTGATGATTCTCCCCCCCGGGGGAGATAGAGGGGGCCTCCTATTTGCTCAGGACCACCAGTTGCATGAGGTACAGGTGGAAGCCTCGCGTCGCATGAAGGACGCTGGTGTGCAGCAGACCATTTTGGATACCACACTGCTGCATCAGAATATTGCCCTCAGCATGTCTGATATCCTGTCACAGCACTCCACACTCTTCATTAAGAGTTATGGTCGTGCTACAGAATCAACGGCAGAGTTTCGTGGTACTTCACCCAGTCATACACAGGTGCTGTGGAATGGTATGAAGATTAATTCGCCCATGATTGGCACCGTAGATTTCAGTACCATCCCTTCATACTTTGTGGATAACGTCAGACTGTTGCACGGAGCTTCTTCATTGACCATCACCGGAGGTGGATTGGGAGGAGCCGTGGATATGCAGACGCAACCTCTCTTTAATCAGGGCTACGCTATACAATATATACAGGGAATTGGTTCCTATAGTACTTACGATCAGTTCCTGCGTTTTACCTATGGAAACGATCGTTGGAGTACCAGTACCAGGGCAGTGTATTCCACCTCGAAAAACGATTTTAAGTACACCAACTATGATAAGATCGGTCATCCTGTTGAACGTAACAAGAGCGGCTATTTCGATGATGTACATGTTTTACAGGATGTCTATTACAATAGTCCGGCGGCAGGTCGCTTCGGTGCTATGCTTTGGTTTGCTCATAGTTTGCGCGGTCTGCCTTTCCTAAGTGTAGATTATAAAGACAATACAGATTTCAAGAACGAGCATAAGCAGGATGCCATTCGCGGTGTACTGAGTTGGGATAAGTCCTTCGAAAAGTGGAATCTGGGAGCTCGTGCCGGCTATGTATGGCAGGATATTGCATACGACTATACTACTACAAGGGAAACGGTAAACACCGACATAACACATTCCCGCAGTATCAGTCATCAAGGGTATCTTCAAGCTAATGCCGACTGGATGCCCCGTTCGAATTGGCTGCTGACAGCTAATGCCTCAGTTTATTACAATCATGTGAAGAGCGAGGACAAAAGTCCTTTCCATATTGGTGATAACTACAATCTGGGCAGGGCAGAATATAACCTGAATATTTCTGCTAAGTATCGGCCGGTTAAGAATCTTACCCTCTCGGCTGTACTCCGGGAGGAATGTTACAAAAACGATTTTATTCCCGTTATTCCCGCTTTTTTTGCCGAGTATGTTTTTACACCCCGTTTTATAAAGAAAAATGGTGCTTCGCATATTATCCTGAAAACTTCCGTAGCCAGAAACTACCGTTATCCCACAATGGATGACCTTTATTTTAAGCCCGGGGGCAATCCCAATCTGCAACCTGAACAGGGTTTTACCTACGATGGCGGTATAGAGGGATTCTTGCAAGTTCGGTCCTTCTCCATGAAGATGAACCTTTCAGCCTTTGATTCCTACATTACCGATTGGATTCTATGGACACCCAATGCCAAGGGCTATTGGCAGCCTTCGAACTTGAAAAAGGTTCATAACTATGGCACAGAGATGATGGTAACCGCAGAACTTAGGATGAGACATCAATGGAAAATATCTCTCACAGGCAACTATGCCTATACGCCCAGCATCAATAAGAGCGACAAGCTAGATGCTAATGATGCCTCTTATGGCAAGCAGTTGGTATATGTGCCGCGTCATTCAGCTAATCTGAATGGCCGTCTTTCTTGGCGAACATGGAGCTTGTCTTATCAGTGGACTTACTACAGCGAGCGTTTTACAACTACCAGTAACGAGGTGTCGTATATAACTGGTAGGTTGAAACCTTATTATATGAATGACATTACGCTGGAGAAAACTTTTCAATGGCGTAAGGTACATGTGTCGTTGAAGGGTGTTGTCAATAATCTGTTGGGTTCAGAGTACGTTACCGTTCTCTCCCGACCAATGCCGGGCCGTAACTTTGAGATATTTTTGGAAATCAAACCGCAATGGGGAAGAAAGTGAAGAATGAAAAATTGATATTGGTGCTTTTGCTGGTTTTTGGCCTGGCTGCATGTGGTGGTCATCAGGGTATAGGAGAATCTGCTGACGGCGATACCCTGAACCTGCGCTATGCCCGCAATCTGACCATCGTTGAATATCCCGTATATACAAGGGTCACTATCCGTAATCCGTGGGATACCACTCGTGTACTGAATACATATACCTTGGTGACAGAGCCACGAGGAAAGAAGGGCGAAGTGGTTGTTCCTCTGAAGAATGCTGCTGTCTTTACCTCCGTTCACTGCTCTTTGCTCATGGAGTTAGGTTGCCAAGAGTGCATAGGCGGTATCTGTGAACTGGAATACATTCACATTCCTTATGTTCATAAGGGAGTAAAGGAGGGCCGTATCCTGGATTTGGGCAATGGTATGGAACCCAACTTAGAGCGTATCATGGATTTACAGCCCGATGCCATCATGCTGAGTCCTTTCGAGAACAGTGGCGGCTACGGTCGTTTGGAACGTATGGGTATTCCTCTTATCGAATGTGCCGAGTACATGGAGAACTCCCCTTTGGCCCGTGCTGAATGGATAAGATTCTATGGACGGCTTTTTGGGAAAGCTGAGTTGGTGGACAGTCTTTTTCTGCATGTAGAACAATCCTACCTGCAACTTCGTGATGCTGCCTCTCATGCGAAACAAAAGCCTCGCTTAATCTGCGAAATGCCGCAGAGCGGGTACTGGTATGTGCCGGGTGGCAAGAGTACGATGGGCATTATGTACCGTGATGCAGGTGCCGATTATCTTTTCAGTGATGTAGAAGGAAGCGGCAGTACGGCACTTAGCATAGAAAGAGTTATGGATAGGGCTTTGACGGCTCAGGTATGGCTCATCAAGCATCACGGACCGCTCAACAAGGAGCAGATAGTTCAGGATGTTCCTGCTTTGCGTAACGTAAAGGCCAAAATATGTCTTTGCGACACTTTCAGCAGCGGCTTTTATGAGCAGACACCCTTCCACCCCGACGTATTATTGCGTAATCTTATTCATATTTTGCATCCTGAGCTTGGTATTAAAGAGGAAAAAGTGTATTTTTGTCCCTTAGAATGAGACAGAGTGCCATTATCATAGCTTTAATTGTGGTTATGCTGCTCTTAGGAGTGGCCAATCTGATATGGGGCTCGCTTCGTATTCCTGCAGCCGATGCAGTACAGATTCTGCTGGGAGGACAGGTTGAGGCGCACCCGCAGTGGACTTTTATCATTCGCGAAAGTCGTTTTCCCCAGATGCTCACCGCATTGCTTTGTGGTATGTCGCTCAGTACCTGTGGACTTATGTTGCAGACACTTTTCCGCAATCCTTTGGCAGGTCCCAGCATTCTGGGTATAGATGCCGGTGCCAACTTAGGTGTTGCTTTGGTAATGCTACTTATGGGTGGTACAATAACCTTGGGTAGCTTAAGTGTAAGCGGCTATCTGCTGGTTATTGTGGCAGCCATGCTGGGTGCTTTATGCATTATGCTGCTGCTACTCTTGCTCTCTTCTGTGCTCCGCAATCAGGTGATGCTTCTTATTACGGGTGTCATCATCAGTTACGTCACGGGTTCCATCATCTCCCTGCTCAACTACAGCGCTACGGAAGAGGGTGTTCACAACTACATTGTCTGGGGAATGGGTAACTTCAGTGGCGTAAGTCTGGATCGGTTGCCCCTTTATTGCATTCTATTAGCTATTGGGATGATTGGGGCAGTCCTGTTGGTGAAACCTTTGGATGCTATTCTTTTGGGAGAACGCTATGCTACAAATTTAGGCGTAAATGTACATAAGACACGCAACTGGCTGTTACTATGCACGGGCTTGCTTACTGCTACTACAACGGCTTTTTGCGGCCCCATCTCCTTCTTGGGCTTGGCTGTTCCGCATATTGCCCGCATGACATTGCGCACCAGTCAGCACCGCATTTTATTGCCTGGTACCATGCTCATGGGTGCCTGCTTGACACTGTTGTGTAATTTGCTTTGCAACGTGCCCAGTAGTGGCAGCATTATTCCTGTGAACGTGCTTACGCCCCTTATAGGAGCCCCCGTGATATTGTATGTGATCTTGAAAAAACATTAATTATAAATCTCATTTGTATGAAAAGACTAACATCATTCCTTATGGCAGCAGCAATGGTTATTGCAGGCTATGCCAATGTGACTTACCAGGTTATCCCTCTGCCTCGTTCGGTCAATATGTTGCCCGGAGGTAACGTGGTTTTACTTGTTAAAGGACAGGGTGTTGCCTATCCTGCCGAGAATGCAAAGATGTTGCGTAACGCTCAGTTTGCACAGGAGTATCTGGGTGTGATTCCCGAGGTGGCTTCCAAGAAGTCGAAGGCCATCATGCAGATCTCTTTAGGTCTGCAAAACCCCAATCCTGATGCCTATACCATTACTATTGATAAGAAAGGTATTAACATTCAGGGTGCCAGCGAGAGTGGTGTTTTCTATGCCATCCAGACCCTTCGCAAGAGCATAGAGGGAGAAAAAGGCGATACTGTTCGGCTTCCCTATGTAATCATTCAGGATGAGCCTCGTTTCGGTTATCGAGGTACCATGTTAGACTGTGCCCGTCATTTCTTCCCCATCGAGTTCATCAAGCAATACATAGACGTTTTGGCATTGCATGGTGTAAACCAGTTCCATTGGCATCTTACCGACGATCAGGGTTGGCGCTTCGAGGTGAAGTCGCTGCCTGAGTTGGCAAAAAAAGCTGGTTATCGTCCGCATACCATTATCGGTAAGAACGTGGGTTTGCGAGATGCAGCTAATGCCATCTTCGATGATACACCCGAGGAAGGTTACTATACCCAGAATCAGATGAAGGCCATTGTGGAATATGCTGCAGAGCGCTATATCACCGTTATTCCCGAAATTGACCTTCCAGGTCACATGGTGGCAGCCCTGAGTGTTTATCCCGAACTGGGCTGTACAGGTGGTCCTTATTCTGTTTGGTGCCAGTGGGGTATTTCTGATGATGTGTTGTGTGCCGGTAATCCCAAAACGCTGGATTTCCTGAAGAAAGTCTATGGTGAACTTTGCGATGTTTTCCCCAGCAAATTCATCCATATTGGTGGTGACGAGAGTCCCCGTCGTAAATGGCAGACCTGCCCCAAGTGTCAGGCTAAGATGAAAGAACTGGGCCTGACAAAGGAGGCAGAGTTACAGACCTATATTAATAAGGAAATGGAGAAATTCCTGGCTTCTAAGGGTCGTGAACTTATCGGTTGGGACGAGACACTGGAAGGTGGTCTCAGCGAGAATGCTACCGTTATGTCATGGCGTGGTTACAATGGTGGTATTCAGGCTGCTCGTCAGCATCACCGCGTTATCATGACTCCCACCAATAACTGTTATATTGACTATTACCAGTTGAAGGATCATAACGCACAGCCTATGGCCATTGGCGGATATCTGCCCGTAAGTAAGGTGTACAGCATGGAACCGGTTCCTGCCGAGTTGACTCCCGAGGAGGGTAAGTATATCATGGGTGCGCAGTGCAACCTGTGGACCGAGTATGTGGTAAGTCCAGACCATGCTATGTATATGCTGTTACCCCGCTTGGCTGCTATGTCAGAGGTACAGTGGATGCTACCCGAAGCTAAGAACTACGAGAATTTCTGCAAGCGTTTACCACTCTTGCAGCAGACCTATCGTCGTCTGGGCTATAAGTACTGCACGGCTATTGAATAAAGTTTAGAGTTTAAAGTTTAGAGTCAGTTAAAAAAGTGGATAGTGCCGCTGATGCCGGAGTTGACACAGCGAACAATTCTCAACTGTCAACTGTCAACTCTCAAGGCTGCGTTTAAGCCAAATGAGCATAGCGATGCTTGCATCAGCTTTGCCATGGCGTAGCAGGCTCGAAACGAAGTTTCAATTCTCAACTGTCAACCAAATGTTGCTTCAGCATTTAACAACAGGTTACAGCTCTCGTGTTGTAACTACTGATATCAACGCGTCATTGGTTCCGGGGGAGCTGACAAGCCTCCTGGGATCCAATGGAGTGGGGAAGAGCACCTTGCTTCGTACCCTCTGTACTTTTCTTCCTCCCTTGGGGGGCGAGATTATCTTGCAGGGAAAGTCCGTCAGTTCCCTTTCCAGCGTCGAACTCAGTAAGCTTATTGGTGTGGTTCTGACAGAACGACCCGATGTGCAGAATATGACGGTGCGTGATATGGTGAGCATGGGACGCAGTCCTTATACCGGCTTCTGGGGCAGGCTTACGGAAGAAGATAACCGCTACGTCACAGAAGCGATGCAACTGGCTGGCATTACCTCCTTGGAGAAACGTATGTTCAGTACGCTCAGCGATGGTGAGCGTCAGAAGGTGATGATAGCTAAGGTGTTAGCACAGCAGACCCCTGTTATCCTCTTAGATGAGCCTACAGCCTTCCTTGATTTTCCCAGCAAGGTGGAGATGATGCGTCTTTTGCGCCGGTTGGCCCATGAGATGCAGAAGATTATCTTCCTTAGCACGCACGATGTAGAGATGGCTCTCCAGCTTAGCGACCGCCTCTGGATTATGCATCCCGGAGAGGTTGTGATAGGAAAGCCTGCAGAACTTTCCAAGAGTGGCGAACTTTCTCGTTTTATTCAAGCAGACGGCATCCGATTCGATCCGGATTTAATGAGTTACAGAATAACTGTATAGAGTGAAGTCCCTTCATCCCATAATGTTCGTCGGTACAGGCAGTGATGTGGGCAAAAGCATTGTTGCCGCAGCCTTTTGCCGGATCTTCAGACAAGACGGTTACCGGCCGGCTCCTTTTAAGGCCCAGAACATGGCACTGAACAGTTACGTCACGCCAGACGGGTTGGAGATTGGCCGGGCACAGGCTGTTCAGGCAGAAGCGGCTGGTATTCCTTGCCACACGGATATGAATCCCATTCTCCTGAAACCCAACTCCGACCATACGTCCCAGGTTGTGCTCCACGGCAAGCCCATAGGCAATAAAAGTGCGTATGATTACTGGAAAAGAAATTCTCAATTTTCGATTTCCAATTCTCAATTAAGAAAGGAAGTCTGCGATGCCTTCGACCGTCTTGCCTTGCTGTATAATCCGATTGTTCTGGAGGGAGCAGGCAGCATTTCTGAAATCAACCTTAGAGACACCGACTTGGTGAATATTCCTATGGGTCGGCACGCTAAGGCG
>CADAWW010000010.1 GCA_902791675.1 uncultured Bacteroidales bacterium | reverse complement strand
AAGAAGTATGTGCTGAACGGCAAGCAGCTGAAGGGTACTACCATCACGCACGACCAGATTATGGCTGGCGGTGTACTGGATGTTTATATGACGAAGTAACGCCCCTCTCCAACCCCAAACCCCTCCTCCCCCAAATGGGAGGTGGGGAAAATTATTTAGAAACCAAAACCACAACACGAAAATTATGAATAGGAATAAGAAATTCTCCCCCATCGGGGGAGTTAGAGAGGGGCTCCTTCTTTTAACCATGTTGGTGGGTGCTCCCATAGTGGCAAACAGCGCCAATTACTACGCTATGCCAGAACCTGCCAAGAAGCAGGAGGTGGCTGTGCAGTCAACCATCAAGGACCTGCGTCCTGCTCCCGAGAAGCGTCTCTTCCGCAGCGAGGCTGTTGAGAAGCAGATTCTCGACCTCAAATCGAAGCTTACCGCCATCGACCCCATGTGGCTGCGTGACAGCGCTGCACAGGTATGGCCCTATCTGCGTTATGTCAAGCAGGACGAACCCCTGCGTCACCTTATCCGTGGCGTTATCCGTCGTCAGTTGGCCTGCATCCTTATCGATCCGTACGCCAACGCCTTCAATATAGGTCCTACCGGTGGCGAATGGCAGTCTGATAACACAAAAATGAAGAAGGAACTGCACGAGCGCAAGTACGAGATTGACTCGCTCTGCTATCCCTTGCGTCTTGCCTATGCCTACTGGCAGCAGACAGGCGACACCAGTATCTTCGACGAGAAGTGGCTACAGGCCATCCGCGAGATTCTGCACGTCTTCCAGGACCAGCAGAACTGGAACGGTCCCATTACCAACTACCGTTTTACCCGCAAGACAGAGGCTTTGCACGATACACGTTCTAACAGAGGTTACGGTCATCCCGGTAAGCCTTGCGGACTGATTGCCAGTGCCTTCCGTCCCTCTGACGACAGTACCATCTTCCCCTATCTGGTTCCCCAAGGCTGCTATCATCCTGAACGATGTGAATAAGGAATACGGACTGGCAAGCGACTGCCGTCGTATGGCAACCCAGGTGGAAGAGGCTCTGGAGAAATACGCTGTTGTGGAGCATCCCAAGTATGGCAAGATTTATGCCTTCGAGGTTGACGGTTATGGTTCTGCTCTGCTGATGGACGACTCCAATGCGCCCAGCCTGCTCTGTCTGCCTTATCTGACCGATGTGTCTATCGATGACCCCATCTACCAGAATACCCGTAAGTTTGTCTGGAGCGAGGATAATCCTTACTTCTTCAAGGGTAAGGCAGGTGAAGGTATCGGCGGTCCTCATTGCGGATTGAACAAGCCTTGGCCCATGAGTCTGGTCATGAAGGCCTTCACTACCAACGACCGTGCCGAGAAGGAATGGTGCGTTCAGCAGATTCTGAAGACCGACGGCGATACAGGTTTCATGCACGAGTCTTTCAACAAGGACGATGCCAAGGACTTCACCCGTTCTTGGTTCGCATGGGCCAACACACTGTTTGGCGAACTTATTGTTGATATGTACGCTCAGTAAATGATATTTATGAGAAATCAGAAACATACCTTGTGGGGAGCCTTATCATTAGGGCTCCTCATGGTTTTTACAGCAGGGTGCACCAAACAGTCGGAACAGCAGGTGCAGGAGGCAATGGACTTCCTTTATGCCAGTATGCCCTTGCCCGATAGTGTGGATTATCCCCGTGAATTCTGGGAGGCAAATGTCAGGGCAACATTAAAAGCCCGTCAGGAAATGCCTTGGGGCGAGAAGGTTCCCGAACGCGAGTGGAAGCATTTTGTACTCCCCCTGCGTGTCAATAACGAGAATCTCGACTCAGCCCGAATCGTCTTGTACGAGGAGCTTAAGAACCGTGTGAAGGACAAGAATATGTACGATGCCGTTCTGGAGGTCAACCATTGGTGTCACGAATTTGTCACATACGCTCCTTCCGACGGCCGTACCAAATCTCCCCTTGTTACCATGCGCTCCGCTACGGGTCGTTGCGGCGAGGAAAGCACGTTTACCGTTGCGGCACTCAGAGCTGTAGGCATTCCTGCCCGTCAGGTCTATACCCCACGCTGGGCGCATACCGATGACAACCACGCTTGGGTAGAGGCTTGGGTAAACGGACGCTGGTACTTCCTGGGAGCCTGCGAACCCCTTCCCGTCCTGAATATGGGTTGGTTCAACGAGCCCGCTTCCCGAGGAATGCTGATGCACACCAAGGTCTTTGGCAATTACGACGGACCCGAGGAAGTAGTAAGCCGCAACAACTGTTACACCGAGATTAATGTAACCAACAACTATGCCGTCACTGATACCATTACCGTTAAGGTACTTAATGCCGAAGGTGCTCCGCTACAGGATGCAAAGGTGGATTTCCGCCTGTATAACTATGCCGAGTTCTATACTTTGGTTTCCAAGCAGTCCGATGCCAACGGTCAGACCTGGTTGGGATGTGGCAAGGGCGACCTCGTGATATGGGTCAGCAAGGACGGATTGTTCGGTTTCGAGAAAGCCAGCGTAGGTCAGCAAGATACGGTAACGGTGGTAGTGGATAAGGACGACAGCTTTACGGGTGCATTTGACCTCGACCTTGTTCCTCCCGAATCCAAGGAATACAAACCCAACCTCTCGGAGAGCCAGATACGGACAAACAAGCAACGTCTGCAGCGGGAAGACAGTCTGCGGAACGCTTATATGGAGCAGACTTTCAGCAAGGAGGAAGACCTGAAGGACGCCCGTCAGAACTGGCAGGTAATAAAGGCATTCCAGTCTCACCATCTCGGCAAAGAGGTTATCGCTACCTTACGGAAGAAAGACCTTTGCGATGTTTCTATGGAGGTACTGACTGATGCCGCAGATAACACGCCCTCGTCCGCCTCTCCCCTTTGGGAGCAGTATGTGCTGGCTCCACGTATCAGCAACGAGATGCTAACTCCCTACCGCAAAGTGCTCAGCAAAGCCTTTGCCGGTATAGAGGCAGCTGCTATTGCCCAATGGGTGACAGACAGCATCAGCATAGACAATACACATAATCCACAGAAACTCTGCATGAGTCCCGAGGGTGTTTACCGTCATCGTACAACAGATGCACACAGTCGCGACATTTTCTTCGTGGCAGCTTGTCGTAGTGCTGGTATTGCAGCCCGTATCGATGAAGTGACAGGTAAAGTGCAGTGGGCTGACGAGGCGTCAGTATGGCACGATGTGAACTTTGGCCAGGCCGTTCAGGAAACAGCGCCTCAGGGGACACTAAGCCTTGCCTATTCCGATTTTGCCATCAAGGAGAATCCTTCTTATTATTCGCAATTCAGTCTGTCACGCCTTCAGAACGGAACCCTCGCCTTGCAGGAGTTCCCCGAGGAAGCTACATGGAAAGACACCTTCGCCAATGGTGTACAGATGGATGCAGGACAGTATCTGTTGGTTTCAGGTACCCGTATGGCTGACGGTAGCGTACTGGCACATCTGGAGTTCTTTGGCCTGAAGGCTAATACAGCACAGAAACAAGTTCTCAGGTTGCGCGACAATGCTGACGAGTTGCGTGTGATAGGCAGCTTCGACTGCGAAAACTATTTCACCAACTACAAGGGCGTACACAAGACTTTGTTGGAGAGTACGGGCAGAGGTTATTATGTAGTAGCGCTGATTCGCGACAATCACGAACCCAGTTCGCACATTCTGCATGAGTGCGAAGAGTCAAACATCTACCTCTCTCAGTGGCCTCATCTGTTTGTGATGCTATTCCCCACACAGGAAGAGCTCCAGTCGTTCCGGTCACACCGCAAGGATTTCGACGAACTGCCCGATAACTTCATTTTCGGTGTAGCCGACCCCGAGACCATCGAGGCCATGCACATTCAGGAACTCACACACGGCAGTCAGGAATTGCCCATTCTTATGATGGCCGATACCTTCAACCGCGTGGTATGGTTCAAACAAGGATATACGATAGGAATTGCAGACCAGATTATGAGTGTCATCCGACAGCTGATGATACACGAGAAATAGTCTCATGCACCATTACGGCATCTGTATGACCGTTCTTTCTAAGGGAGCCATGGATTTCTGTGGCTCCCGTTCCTTTTATGATACGGACAGCATTCTGGGGCGTCACACCGGCTCCCGGCATGATGCGGAAATCGCTTCCCCTTACGCCACCTCCTTCCCTTGGCTCAAACTGCTTACTTCTTTCCACCAATTTTCTTAGCAGCCCGATACCTTCTTCGGCGCTTTTAGCCTGTCCGCTGGTAAGCAATCGGTCACAGCCCAAGGAATAAATCTCCATCAATGCTTCTTCGGGCTTACGGCAGACGTCAAAAGCACGGTGGAAGGTAATGTGCATCTCGTCCCCTGCTGCTTCTACCATACGCTGGCAAGCCTGGATGTCTATGTCGCCATTGGGAGTTAGCGCACCTATTACCACGCCTTGGGCACCCAGCTTACGAGCCATCCGGATGTCGTAGATCATACAGTCCACCTCATCCTCCGAATAAACAAAATCCCCGCCACGCGGACGAATCAGTACATGAACAGCAATGCCGCTGTTCACAGCCAGCTCAATCATGCCGGCTGATGGGGTAAGCCCGTCCACATCAAGCGCCTGGCACAACTCCACCCTGTGGGCACCACCAGCGATAGCAGCACGCAGACTGGGCAGGTCGGCACAACAGATCTCCAATTTAAAATCCATGCTCTCTTTGTTTTTTTGACTGCAAATTTATCCCATATTCTTCATTCATCATTCTTAAAAATGGATACAAAAGAGATACAGATAAAGGATTACAACTACCCGCTGCCCGATGAGCGGATAGCCAAATTTCCCCTTCCCGAACGCGACAGCAGCAAGTTATTGGTGTACAAAAGCGGAGAAGTAACGGACGATGTTTTCCGCTCCTTGCCCCAGTACCTTCCCAAGGGAGCCCTCATGGTTTTCAATAATACAAAGGTGATTCGTGCAAGGTTGCACTTCAGGAAAAAGCCCCTCTCTGGCTCCCCCTACAGGGGGAGAGAAGAATACGGGAACAACTCTCAACTCTCAACTCTCAACTCTCAACTGGTTAATGGGGCTTTAATTGAAATCTTCCTTTTGGAGCCCGCTTCGCCCGTAGAGTATCAGGAGAATTTCATTGCAACCTCAGAATGTTCCTGGTATTGTCTGGTAGGAAATTCCAAGAAGTGGAAGGAAGGCTTGCTCTTTGGCGAGTTTCAGATAGGCGGCACATCCTATACTATTTCTGCCGAGCGTATGGCTTCTCATGGCACCAGCTTCGAGATTCGTTTCCGCTGGGAAGGCAACTTTGCCTTCTCCGAGGTACTGGAGTCGTTGGGCGAACTGCCCATCCCACCCTATCTAAATCGTAAGACCGAAGAGAGTGACCTCCGCACCTATCAGACCGTCTACTCCAAGATTAAGGGATCCGTGGCAGCTCCAACGGCAGGACTTCACTTCACAGAACGCGTGCTGGCCGACCTTGATGCGCACGGCATAGAGCGCGAGGAGCTGACCCTTCATGTAGGTGCCGGCACCTTTAAGCCCGTAAAGAGTGAGGAGATTGGCGACCACGAGATGCATACCGAGCACATTGCCGTCCGCCTGCAAACCATAGAGAAGCTGATTCAGCACGAGGGAAAGGCCATTGCCGTAGGCACCACCAGCGTCCGCACGCTGGAGAGTCTTTACTATATGGGCATCAAAGCCCGGCAACTGATGGACGAAGGCCGCGACACCGGCGACGGCGAAGAACTGCACGTAGATCAGTGGATGCCCTATTCTCAACTCTCAACTCTCAACTCTCAACTCTCAACTGTGTCGGCATTAGAATCCCTCCGGGATTATCTAAGCCGTCACAAGCTGGATGTGCTGAACAGCAGTACACAGATTATTATTGCCCCAGGTTATCAGTTCCATATCGTACAGATGATGGTAACCAACTTCCACCAGCCACAGAGCACCTTGCTCCTGTTGGTAAGCGCCTTTGTTCATGGCGACTGGCGCAAGATTTACGATTATGCTTTAGCTAACGGTTTCCGTTTCCTTAGTTACGGAGACAGTTCACTTCTTATCCCATGATAGCAGAAGGCAAAGATAACAGTCAGGAGATGTTCCCCGTTGTGGACGAAGAAGGCAACATCCTTTCAGCCGCCACCCGAGGCGAGTGTCATGGCGGCAGCATGTTGCTGCACCCCGTTGTACACCTTCATGTGTTTAATTCCCAAGGGGAGTTGTACCTTCAGAAACGTCCGGCTTGGAAAGATATCCAGCCCGACAAGTGGGACACAGCCGTCGGAGGACACGTAGATTTGGGCGAGAGCATTCATCAGGCACTCCTTCGCGAAGTGCATGAAGAGTTGGGCATTACCGATTTCGAGCCTCAGCCCCTACCCCATTACGTCTTTCAGTCCGACCGCGAACGTGAGCTGGTTTTCCCCTTCCACACTACATACGACGGCGCCATCCATCCCAGTAAAGAGACAGATGGCGGTCGTTTCTGGTCTATCCCAGAGATAGAAGCATCGATAGGCAAAGGACTCTAATTTTGCGCTCTGATAGAATATATCAGTGAAGAATTTGCTTTATCACGGCCAAATCCTTACCTTTGTTGTTAGAAGGAGGAAGAGGCCGGCGGTTCTTTGATCCCTTGCTGTTTTACTGCTTTGCTTGGCTCCAATGCCATACGGCAATTAGCAGTTGGCGCGTATTGTGGCGATGATTGCATCCGTCCCTGTGACCAAAATGGCCCTTTATCGTCTCTTAGCTTTGCCGAAGATGTCAAAATGTGTTCCTGTGCAGTAAAGAGATATGATACGCCCTCTCGGAAATTATTGACTCTTCACGTTTTAACCTCCCATATTACAAAAATGGGACGTAAGGGCCGATGGTTATCGCTACGGGAGAACGGGAGGTTGGGCGGTTTTAACCTCCCGTCAACCTCCCGTCAATCTCCCGTCTGACCTCTACCCCATTTTCTGGCTTCTGAAAATTGAATGCGAAAGGGATAAATAATAAAAAATCGTTTGTTTCTTAATATTTGGAGAGCTCTGAAAAATATAGTATATTTGCAAGTTTATTCGTAGATGGCATCAATGTGGCCTAAGGTTGACGGGAGGTTAAAGGGAGGTTAAAGGGAGGTTAAAGGGAGGTTAAAGGGAGGTTAAAACCATCCAATCTCCCGTCCTCTCATCCCGATAGCCATCGGGTCTCAAGATATGTTTTTGTAATATGTGAGGTCTTTCTTTGAAGACGAAAACGAAAACTATAATCGGTTATTGGTTATTGGTTATTGAAAATGTTCAATGTTGAGTCAACGATAACGACAACGAAACAATCAACTCGTCAACTCCTTCCCTCTAAAGAATCCATTTTCTTTACAAATTACAAAACGGCTTAGCAGGCCGTTTTTTCTGCATAACCAAGAAAAACTTACTGGCTAGTTAGAAAATTTTTACCGCCTCGTGTGGCAGTAAAAATTGAGTGAAGAGTGAAGAATGAAGAGTGAAGAATCAAAATCCGGAATAATCTTTACATTTTTAAATTACGCAAAAACAGCATCGATTGTGGGTATTAATAAAAACAATTGCTACTATTAAGGGAAATTTATGCGCTCCTTAATAGTAGCAAAAGCGGCCCTTGATACTCTATGGCTTACTTTAATCCTGGAATTTAGAAAAACCCTGACGTTTTAATCGCCCTTATTTGCTAACAGCTATTACCTGGCGGTTATCATCTTGACAGGATAGTCTAGGATGACCTCTGCCAACAATTTGGCTTAAAATCTTACCCGATATAGTTCCTCGCTTTAGAGTTTCACCTTGAATACCTGGAAGGTCTTGGCAGGAATGTTGGGGGTGAGGATGAGGGTGCCTTTGTTGGCAGTAACGGCTATGGTACTGCTTTTGGGGCTGACAACCTCAGGCTTGCCGGGTGTATTCTCTGCATCGTAGTTGCTGCAATCCAAGGTGATAACCTCTGCGGTGGCGGGAGCATTCTTGAACTTCAGACCCGTAATGTTAATGCCAGTGGTGCTGGACTTCTCAAGGGTATTGATTACCTTCACAATGATTTCATTCTTGTCCTTATCGATTACTGCACTGGCAAATACACCATCCTGCCCTACCCCTACGGGATTCGGGCCCTCTCCCAACTTCTCACCCGTGGGAGAGAGGAGCTGTATAGTTGTTGGCAGGACATGGGTACCGCGGTTGAGCATATAGAGCTGCTGGACGTAGTAAGAGGCAGTACGAGCCGTAGTAAGGTTGTCGTACCATATAAGGTCGGGGCGCCATTGCCATCCCTCTACGTGGGCAAAGAGCGGTGCGTAAGTGGCCATGTGAACCAAGTCGGCATTGCGCTCGATGTTGGTCATAAAGGCGGCCTCGTAGATGCTGGCTCCTGCGTGGTTGTATTTCTTGCCCCTGTCGTGGCAAGCCCATTCGCCGGCAAAGACACGCGGACCATCCTTTGTGTAGAACGTGCGGTCGCTATAGCGGTTCATGGAGTTCTTGTACCATTGGATATCGCGGTAGAAATGTTCATCTACAAGATCTGCCTTCAGTTCGCGCATTGCCTTCCAACCGTTACGGAAATGGTCGTCCTCGGCGTTGGGACCGCTGGTGCCGATGAGTTTTATTTCGGGATGAACCTTACGCACTTCGGGAGCAATGATGGCCAGACGGTCGAAGAAGGGTTTCTCCCATTGTTCGTTACCGATAGCCAGAAACTTAAGGTTGAAGGGGGCAGGATGTCCCATATCGGCACGGAGCTTGGCCCATTGGTTGGTGGCAGGGTCGCCATTGGCAAAGTCGATAAGGTCTATGCAGTCGTCTATAAACTGCTGCAAGCCTTCCTTGGTAGCCGGAGCATGTGCATCGTCGCCATTCTGGTACTGACAGGCCATTCCCACATTGAGTACGGGCAATGGTTCGGCTCCGATTTCTTCCGAGAGTTGGAAATACTCGAAGAATCCTAGGCCATAGCTTTGGAAGTAGTCGGGGAAATACCTATGGGTAAAGGTGTAGTGCCATCGATTCTCGTTCAGTGGGCGGTTCTCGACAGGTCCTACGGTGTTCTTCCACTGGTAACGGGTTGCCAAGTCTGTTCCCTCGACGATACAACCGCCAGGGAAGCGGAACACACCGGGGTGCAAGTCCTCGAGTGTCTGGGCCACATCCATACGTAATCCGTTCTCATGCCCCTTGTAGGTCTTCACGGGGAAAAGGCTAATATGTTCGACATCTGTCGTTACCTTACCATCTCCCCACACACGAAGGTGAGCTTTGGCAAAAGTCTTCTTGGGCTTGATGGTGGCCGTATATTTCTTCCATTCCTTGCCGCTGACTTCAACACCTGCGTTGCCCAGTTTCTGGTCTTCTTCCATCGTAGCGTTGTCCACAAGATCTATCCACAATTTGGCATTACCGCCATCCGGAACACGTGCCCATAGGGAGAAGCGATATTCCTCGCCACCCTTCACTCCGATTCCGAAGAAGCCGTGATTCTCGATCATCGTATGCTTGTCGCGATGTCCTGAAGGAGCAAGACGTACATAATGCGGGTTGCGCGCGAAAGGACCGTCATCCTTCAGCGTCACCTTCCCTGAGATATCCCAGCCGGCAAAGTGGTCGGGAAACTCGAAGCTGCGGTTCTTTACCAGCTCAGCATAGAGACCGCCGTCAGCAGCGTAGTTGATATCCTCGAAGAAGATGCCGTACATAGTCGGTTGTATAGGTGCGCCCGGTTTCTTGGCATTAACAGTAATAATGTTCTCCTGTGCGCTGAGAGTTGAGAGTTCAGAGTTGAGAGTTGAGAGTTTAGAGTTTAGAGTTAGGGGCAAGCCTAAAATAGCTGCACAAAGAATAATTCTTTTTGCTTTCATGGGATTTCTGTTTTATTTCTTGATGACCTTCTGTGTCCGGCCGTTCTTTTGTTTAACAATATTCACGCCACGCTGTTTGGTGCGACGCAGCCGTCCGTCGGGTCCATATATGCTGTTATTCTGTTTCTGATAACCGGGAAGTTGGATCTTCCTTATGCTGGTAACATCATAACTGTAGCTAAAGGGTACACTCTTCTTATCGCCCCAGATATAGTCCTCCAAGCCTGGATAGTCGATAAAAGGATTACGGTTCTTCTGAATACTGTAAACAGCATTATTCCTGTTAATCTCCTTCTCGCTGACAGGATCATTCTTGGCCCAATCCATCAGCATCTTGAGCTGCCACTCGCTTAAGCCAGGATAGGCCTTGCCGTCGAAGGTTGCCAGAACGGCATTCTTGGTCTCGCCAGAGCCATTCACACCAAAGTTCGTATACCAATCCACAATTTTCTCTTCGTAGCAGGTTACCATATAGAAATAGGTACGCGCAAAGTCGCCCTTGTACTCATCATTCGGTTCGAAGACAATACCATTGTAGCCTTCGCGCGTACATTTCCCCAGTTTGCTGAAGTTATTGGCTGACTTATAGCTCTCGCCATTGGTCTCGCCAAAGGGATGATTGCTACGTTTGCCGTTTACAATCTTGTCGGTAGGATACAGATGGTGCAGATCGGTATACATAGGCATTACCTTGGCTCCGAACCAACTGTTGGGCATAGAATGTTCGCGATTGTAGAACTGCCCTTCACTCTTTCCGCTTCCTGTATCCTGATCGGTACCGAATGTCATTTCGCGCAAATTGGAATACATATCCCACACCTTACCGTTAGGACGGGCATCGGTGGTTCGGAAATGTGTCCAAAGGGCTTTATAAGCAGTACTGAGGTCACCGCCCTCGTCGCGGTTATAGATAATGCCACAAAGGGCGGTCTTCAGTTCTGCTCCTTTCTTGCCTTCGGCACTCTGGTAATATGTGCCGGAATTGTTGGGACCTTGTGCCCAAGCCGTTGAAGCTATTGCAAGGAACCAGAATATAATAAATCCTCTTTTAGTCATGATCCTTATTTTAGCGGTTACGGTTTTAGCTTAATAGCTTAATCGTTTTTCGTTAACGTTTCGTTAACGTTGACGTTTTCAACTCTTACCTCCACCGGGCAATGGTCTGAGCCTAAGATTTCTGTATGAATCTTAGCATCCGTAACTTGGGGGAAGATACGATTGCTGACCAGCCAATAGTCGATGCGCCACCCGGTATTCTTGGCACGAGCCTGGAATCTGTAGCTCCACCACGAATAGACATCCTTCACATCGGGGTTCAGCGTGCGCCACGTATCGGTAAAGCCCGCAGCCAGCAACTGCGTAAACTTCTCGCGCTCCTCATCCGTAAAGCCTGCATTCATGTGGTTGGTCTTAGGGTTCTTCAGGTCTATTTCCTGATGCGCCACATTCATATCGCCGCAGACGATGACGGGCTTCTTGGCATCCAAAGAAAGCAGATAGGCACGGAAATCGTCTTCCCATTTCATGCGGTAATCAAGACGCTTCAGCCCATCCTGACTATTGGGCGTATAGACACAAACCAAGAAGAAATCAGGCATCTCGAGGGTTATCAAACGCCCCTCTGTATCGTGCTCGGCAATACCCATGCCGTAGCTGACGTTCAAAGGCTGATGCCTGGTAAAGACAGCCGTACCGGAATAGCCTTTCTTCTCGGCATAGTTCCAATACGACTGGTAACCGGGGAACTGAAGATCCAGCTGCCCCTCTTGCATCTTGGTTTCCTGCAAGCAGAAGAAATCTGCATCTAACTGTTCGAATACCTCATTGAAGTTCTTACCCACAACAGCTCTTAAACCGTTTACGTTCCAACTGATGAATTTCATTTATTTCTGAATTATTTTTTGCAAAAATATACTTATTTCGGCAATTATCACTACTTTTGCCCCAAAATGTGCAAAAAAATAATAATTATCCGCAATGAAAATCCTAATCACTCTTTTTCTGCTTCTAGCCGGCTCGGTTGCTCAGGCACAGACCAATATGGCAGGCCGCGTTTATCACAACTCCAACGTAATGACCGGCAAAATGGATGAAGTCACCAAAGACATGAATAAAGAGCTTGACAAGGCCAAAGCAGATGCCATAAAGAAAGCCGAGGAGAAGAAAAAACGCAAACTCACAGCTGCCGAGAAGGCTGATCTGGAGAAAAAGACCGAGGAAGGTCTGAAAATGGTAGAAGCTATCTTCAAAGGTACAAAGACTGCTGTTACCGTTACCTTTAAAGATGATAAGACCGTCGTGATGAAGATGGATATGAAAGTCGATGACGAAGCAATGAAAAAAGCCGGCATCGGATGGGCCAAGCGGAAGATGATACATGCTGCCTGTGCCATTACGCCTTCGGAAAAAGCAAAATATATTGTTAAGGACAATATGATTATCACCGAAGAAGGAAACGAGAAGGACACCATGTTCTTAAGCGATGACGGCAAGTACCTAACCGGCAAGATAGACGAAGATATGACCTTCAAGCTTACCAGGACGAAGTAACGAAACGCGAAGCGTTCCCGTTCCCGTTTTTCAACTGTTGGCTTCCTTGACCTTGCGGAAGAGGTCGCTGGCAAAGATAAAGGAGTTAAGCTTCTCGTTGGTGCTGGTCATAATCTGGTCCTTGCTTCCCTGCCATTCCTTACGGCCTTCACAGATATAAATAATGTTCTCGCCAATACCCATTACGGAATTCATATCGTGGGTATTGATGATGGTGGTCATCTTGTACTCTTCTGTGATGCTATGAATAAGGTCGTCTATGACAAGACTGGTCTTGGGATCAAGGCCTGAATTGGGCTCGTCGCAGAAAAGATATTTGGGGTTAAGGGCGATGGCGCGGGCGATGGCAACACGTTTCTGCATACCGCCGCTTATCTCGCCGGGGAACTTATCTTCAGCACCAGCCAGATTCACACGTTCCAGGCAGAATTTGGCACGCTTGATCCGGTCAGCCTCGTTCTTGTCGGAGAACATATCCAGGGGAAACATAACGTTCTCGAGGACTGACATAGAGTCGAACAGCGCAGCACTCTGGAATATCATTCCCATCTCGCGACGGATGAGCACTTTCTCGCGTTTGGTCATCTTGACGAAGTCGCGCCCGTCATAAAGAATCTCTCCCCTGTCGGGTTCAAAAAGTCCTACGATATTCTTCACCAGCACGGTCTTTCCGCTACCGCTCTGACCAATGATAAGGTTGGTCTTACCCTCTTCGAATACCGCATTGATATCCATCAGGACATCTCTGTCCTCGAACGACTTATATAAATGTTTTATTTCTATCATGACAGTAATGGCGTAAGGAAGATATCGGCAAAAAGGATGAGCATACTGCTACGCACCACAGCATCGGTGCTGGCCTTACCCACATCGAAGGAACCGCCCTCAACGGTATATCCGTAGAAAGAACTGACACTGGCTATGATAAAGGCAAAGACAAAGCTCTTGATCATAGACATCCAGATGAACCACTGACGGAAATCGTGTTGCAGACCTATGGTCAGGTCATCCACTGAAACAATTCCCACCAAAGCACTTGCATAAGCACCGACGAATCCTGCTGCCATACTGAATACCACCAGACAGGGAATCATCGTCATTAGACCCATAATCTTGGGCAGAATCAGGAAGGAGGCCGAGTTGACACCCATAATCTCCAAGGCGTCTATCTGCTGCGTTACACGCATGGTGCCAATCTCGCTGGCAATATTACTGCCCACCTTACCGGATAGAATCAGACACATGATACTGCTGGAGAACTCCAATACCATAATCTCTCGCGTGGTGTATCCTGTGGTGAAGTTGGGCATCCAAGGGCTGGCAATGTTCAGCTTAATCTGAATACAGATAACGGCTCCGATAAAAAACGAGATGAGCAGGACTATGCCTATGGAATCCACGCCCAACTGCGTAAGTTCTTTTATATATTGCTTCAGGAACATCCTCCACCTTTCCGGGATACTGAATGTGCGTCCCATAAGCATGAGGTAACGGCCGAAAGCGGATAGAAAATTGACTATAAACATGATTTACACGACTTTTGTAATGCAAAAGTAAGAAGAAAAGGGAAAAGGTAAAAGTGAAAAGTGAAAAATTGAAAGTGAAAAGTGAAAAATTCATATCTTTTTTCGTACTTTTGCAGTCAAAACAAGCGAGAATGGAGAACGGAACAGATAAATTGGAACTGAGAAGCGAGGGACTTGTCAAGATATACGGCAAGCGAATGGTGGTGAACAATGTCAGTTTTAGGGTTCAGCAAGGCGAAATTGTGGGTTTGCTGGGACCTAACGGAGCTGGCAAGACCACATCGTTCTATATGACCACAGGTCTTGTGATTCCCAACGAGGGACACATTTTTCTGGGTGGTCAGGACATTACAAAGCTGCCTGTGTACAAGCGTGCCCGACTGGGAATAGGCTATCTGGCTCAGGAAGCCAGTGTATTCCGCAAGATGAGTGTGGAGGACAATATTGCCAGCGTGCTGGAGATGACTGACAAGCCACGCAGCTATCAGAAAGAAAAGTTGGAGAGCCTGATAAGTGAATTCCACCTGGAGAAAGTGCGTAAGAACCTGGGCGACCAACTTTCCGGAGGTGAACGCCGACGCACCGAGATTGCCCGCTGTCTGGCCATCGACCCCAAGTTCATTATGCTGGACGAGCCATTCGCCGGCGTGGACCCCATTGCAGTAGAAGATATCCAGTATATTGTATGGAAGCTGAAACAACGCAACATCGGAGTACTAATAACCGACCACAACGTAGAAGAAACCCTGTGTATCACTGACCGCGCCTATATGCTTTTCGAGGGACAGATTCTGTTTAAGGGCAGCCCGCACGAATTGGCGGCAAATCCTATTGTAAAAGAAAAGTATCTTACCAACAGCTTTGTGCTGAGGATGAAAGACTTTGAGGCCATTGACAAAGAACGTAACTCGGCAGAATAGACTACATATTATATAAATAAAGGTATATTTACAAATAATTATGAATTCAGAATTATGAATTATAAATTAATTGTCGTACCTTTGCACCCAATTTTAAAAAGAGGTATAATCATATTAAAGGATAAGCAATGAATATTTCATTCGAAAATGTAGACAAAGTGAGTGCATTGCTCACCATGAAGATTGAGAAATCAGATTACGCAGAAAAAGTAGAAAAAGCACTTAAGGATTTTCGCAAGAAAGCCAATTTACCCGGCTTCCGTCCCGGTCAGGTTCCCATGGGCCTGCTGAAGAAGCGCTTTGGCACAGAAATTCTTGCCGACGAGATTAACAAGATTTTAAGTCAGGAACTTTACAAGTACATCCGCGAACAGAAGGTTAATATCCTGGGCGAGCCTATGGCAAACGAGGAGAAGACTCCTGCCATTGATTTTGCCACACAGGAAGAGTTTACCTTCGCTTTCGATATTGCATTGGCTCCCGAGTTCGATGCTAAACTCTCAGCTAAGGATAAGCTGAATTACTACACCATCAACGTTGACGAGGCTATGGTTGACCAACAGATTCAGGCATACTGCCAGCGTGGCGGTCAGTACCAGAAGGTTGACAGCTACCAGGACAACGATATGGTAAAGGGTCTTTTGGCTCAGCTGGACAAGAAGGGTAACACCCTGGAAGGCGGCATTCAGGTTGAAAACGCAGTTATGCTGCCCAACTACATGAAGAACGACGACGAAAAGGCTAAGTTTGAAGGCGCTAAGGTAAATGATGTAATTGTGCTGAACCCCTCAAAGGCTTACAACGGCAGCGATGTTGAGTTGGCCAGCCTGCTGAAGATCAGCAAGGAAGAGGCAGCCAACGTGAAGTCGGACTTCAGTTTCCAAGTTTCAGAAATCACCCGTTTCGAGCCCGCAGCTCTCGACAAGGCTCTCTTTGATCAGGTTTTGGGCGAAGGCGTAGCAAAGAACGAGAAGGAATTCCGTGCACATATTGCCGAGGATATGAAGAAGAGCTTCGTTGCCGACAGTGACTACAAGTTCCTTCAGGATCTCCGTGCTTACCTGGTTGGCAGAATCGGTGAATTGGAATATCCCGAGGCTCAGCTCAAGCGTATCATGAAGCAGAACAATGCGGACAAGGACGATGCTTACATCGAGGAAAACTTCAAGGCCAGTCTTGACGAACTGACCTGGCACCTTATCAAGGAGCAGCTATCCGACCAGTTCGAACTGAAGGTTGAGCAGGCTGACGTTCTGGAGACCGCTAAGGCTGCCACTCGTATGCAGTTCGCCCAGTACGGTATGACAAACTTGCCCGATGACGTGCTGACAAACTATGCCAACGAGATGCTGAAGAACAAGCAGCAGGCAGAAGGTTTGGTAGCCCGTGCCGTTGAGAATAAGATTGTAGCGAAGGCTAAGGAAACCGTTAAGCTGACAGAGAAGGCCGTTTCCCTGGAAGAGTTCAACAAACTCTTTGAGAAGGAAAACAAGGAAGCTAAGGAGACCAAGAGCACCAAGACTGCAAAAACTACCAAGAGCAAGAAATAATGAACAACGACTTCAAGAAATTTGCCACCCGCCACCTGGGAATGAACAGCATGGTTTTGGATGATGTGGTAAGTACACAGAACCAATATCTGAACCCTTACATCCTGGAAGAGCGTCAGCTGAATGTAACCCAGATGGATGTATTCAGCCGCTTGATGATGGACCGTATCATTTTCCTCGGCACTCAGATTGACGACTACACAGCCAACACCCTGCAGGCACAGCTGTTGTATCTGGACAGTGTTGACCCAGGCAAGGACATCAGCATCTATATCAACAGTCCTGGCGGTAGCGTTTATGCCGGATTAGGTATCTACGACACCATGCAGTTCATTAGCAGCGATGTGGCTACTATCTGTACAGGTATGGCTGCAAGCATGGCTGCTGTATTGCTGGTTGCAGGAACCGAGGGCAAACGCAGTGCACTTACCCACAGCCGTGTGATGATTCACCAGCCGATGGGCGGTGCTCAAGGTCAGGCCAGCGATATCGAGATTACGGCACGCGAAATTCAGAAACTGAAGAAAGAGCTTTACACCATCATTGCCAATCATTCGCACACCGACTTCGACAAAGTATGGGCAGATAGCGACCGTGACTACTGGATGACTGCTCAGGAAGCGCAGGAATACGGCATGATAGACCAGGTACTGGCAAAGAAACAATAAAAGATGGCAACATATAAGTCAGACAAATGCTCTTTCTGCGGTCGTTCCGAAAAGGATGTCCCCCTACTGCTGACAGGTATCAATGGCTATATCTGCAGCGATTGTGCCATGCAGGCCTACCGCATTGTCCAGGACACATTAGGCGGTAAGCCTTCGGCATCTTCCGGAGATTATGTCTTGAACGATATCCCCAAGCCAAAGCAGATAAAAGAATACCTCGACCAGTATGTGATCGGTCAGGATGATGCCAAGCGTTATCTTTCCGTCTCTGTATACAATCATTATAAAAGACTGGGGCAGGAGAAAGGTGATGACGGCGTGGAGATAGAGAAGAGTAACGTTATTATGGTCGGCTCTACCGGTACGGGAAAGACTTTGCTGGCAAGAACCATTGCCAATCTACTGAAAGTTCCCTTTACCATTGTAGACGCCACAGTATTCACAGAGGCCGGCTATGTGGGCGAGGATGTTGAGAGCATCCTAAGCAGACTCCTTCAGGTTGCCAATTACGACGTGAAAGCTGCCGAACGCGGCATTGTCTTTATCGACGAGATAGACAAGATAGCCCGAAAGTCGGACAATCCGAGCATAACGCGTGACGTAAGCGGAGAAGGCGTACAGCAGAGTTTACTGAAACTGTTAGAAGGCGCTAAGGTAAACGTGCCGCCTAAGGGAGGCAGGAAACATCCCGATCAGGATTACATAGAGGTTGACACCAGAAACATCCTGTTTATCTGCGGCGGTGCTTTCGACGGAATAGAGAAGAAGATTGCCCAACGCCTGAATACCCATGTTGTCGGTTACAACAGTGTTCAGAATCTGAAGAAAATCGATTCCAAGGATTTGATGAAGTATATTGTACCACAGGATTTGAAAAGCTTCGGCCTGATTCCGGAGATTATCGGTCGACTCCCTGTACTTACTTATCTTAACCCACTCGACAGGACTGCATTGCGCAACATCCTTACAGAGCCTAAGAATTCGCTTGTGAAACAGCAGGTGAAACTATTTCAGATGGACGGCATTAAGCTGACATTCGAACCAGAGGCCCTTGAATTCATGGTAGACAAAGCCGTTGAATACAAACTGGGAGCCAGAGGCCTGCGCAGCATTATGGAAGCTGTAATGATAGACGCTCAGTACGATGCTCCTTCGGGGAAGACAAAGAAATTTGTGGTGACAGAAGATTATGCACGAAAGCAAATAGAAAAGTCGAACCGACTTATAGCATAAAACCAAAAAAGAGGTTAAATGGAGGGAATTTAAAAGTTCCTTCCATTTTTTTGCTACTGAACAATAAAAATATTCAGCAAAAACTTGTAGGATATAGAAAAAAAATTATATCTTTGTAAGGAAATTTATAAATGACAGCATGGAGAATTGGAATCTGACAGACCAACTGAAACATTACTTCGGCTTTGACTGCTTCAAAGGCGACCAGGAAGCTATTATCCGTAATGTTCTTGCAGGACACGATACTTTCGTATTGATGCCCACTGGAGGAGGTAAGTCTCTGTGCTACCAGTTGCCAGCTCTGCTGATGGAGGGTACAGCAATAGTAATCTCTCCTCTTATCGCGTTGATGAAGAACCAGGTAGATGCCATTCGTCAGGTTAGCGAAGACGACGGTATTGCCCACTTCCTGAATTCTTCACTGACAAAAACACAGATAGATATCGTAAAGCGCGATATGAAAGCGGGCCGGACTAAGCTGCTCTACGTTGCTCCGGAATCGCTCACAAAGGAGGATAATGTCAGCTTCCTGACGAGTGTCAAGATCTCCTTCTATGCCGTTGACGAAGCACATTGTATTTCGGAATGGGGTCATGACTTCCGTCCTGAATACAGGCGTATCCGTCCTATTGTCAATCAAATAGGCGTAGCTCCCATCATAGCCCTTACCGCAACGGCAACTGACAAGGTTCGTGGCGACATCAAGAAGAACCTGGGCATGATGGATGCCACAGAATTCAAGAGTTCATTCAACCGTCCCAATCTTTATTACGAAGTTCGCCCGAAAACCAAGGATGTTGACAAAGACATCATCCGCTTCATTAAGCAGCATCAGGGCAAGAGCGGTATTATTTACTGCCTCAGCCGTAAAAAAGTGGAAGAACTGGCCGAAGTCTTACGTGCCAATCAGATTAACGCCCGAGCTTACCATGCAGGCATGGAGTCGGCTGTGAGAAGCCAGACACAGGACGACTTCCTGATGGAACGTCTGGATGTCATTGTGGCAACCATAGCCTTTGGTATGGGAATAGACAAACCGGATGTGCGCTTTGTGATACACTATGATATTCCAAAGAGCCTGGAAGGCTATTATCAGGAAACAGGTCGAGCCGGACGTGATGGCGGCGAGGGCCATTGTCTGACGTTCTACTCTCCAAAGGATTTACGCAAACTGGAGAAATTCATGGAAGGCAAGCCTGTTGCCGAACAGGATATCGGCCGACAGCTGTTACAGGAGACCTCTGCTTATGCCGAGACATCCATCTGCAGAAGAAAATTCCTGCTTCACTACTTTGGAGAAGAGTATGAGCCCGACAATTGCGGAAACTGTGATAACTGCAGATTCCCGAAGGAGAAAGTGGAGGCATCGGAAGAACTGCTTTTGGCATTGGAGGTTATAGAGGCCATAAAAGAAAACTTCAAGGTTAATCATGTAATAGATATACTGGTGGGCCGCGAGACAGAGGAAGTGGTATCACACAGGCACGAAGACCTGGAGTGCTTTGGCTGTGGTGATGAACACGAGGCCAGCTTCTGGAATGCTGTTATCCGCCAGGGAATGATATCAGGCTATATCGAGAAAGAGGTCGAAAACTATGGCCTGCTGAAGATAACCGACGAGGGTAAGCGCTTCATGCGTAAGCCTGTTGAATTCTGGATTTCAAAGGATAATGAGTTCGACGAATACGAGGAACCGGCTGTTGGCGAATCCGCTGTTTTGGATGAGGTTCTTTTCAGTATGCTGAAATCTTTGCGTAAGAGTATAGCAGAAAAGAAAGGCGTCCCCCCATATGTTATTTTCCAGGATCCCTCATTGGAAGATATGGCAACCACCTACCCTATTACGCTGGATGAACTGAAGAACATCAGAGGCGTCGGCGACGGGAAGGCAGCTCGTTACGGCAAGGAGTTCTGTGAACTGATAGCTAAATACTGTGAGGAGAATGAAATTGAGCGTTTAGAGGATTTACGTGTCAAGACATTGCCTAACAAGAGCAAGAATAAAGTAAGCATCATAGAAGGCATAGACAGAAAGCAAGCATTTGAAGATATCGCAAAAGCTAAAGGTCTTACCCTCGATGAACTGCTGGACGAAATAGAAACCATTGTCTTCAGCGGAACCAAGTTGAACATTGACTATTATATTGAAGATATAATGGATGAAGACGACATGCAAGACATCTATGACTACTTCATGGAAGAGTCTGAGTCGGACGATTTGGATGAAGCTTTGGATGCGTTAGGAGAAGACTATACAGAGACAGAAATCAGGCTTGTTCGTATCAAGTTCCTCTCGGAAATGGCTAATTAAGAAAATTTGGCATTTTTTGTGTCGGAATAATCAGTTTTTTTTTGTACTTTTGCACGCAATAAATTCTATATAAGATATGGCATCATTTATTGCAGACAAGATTGTTATGGACGGCCTGACTTATGACGACGTCCTGTTGGTTCCCGCATACTCCGAGGTATTGCCTCGTACGGTAGAACTTTCAACACGTTTCTCACGTAACATTGAGTTGAAAATTCCTTTTGTAACGGCCGCCATGGATACAGTTACAGAAGCCACGATGGCTATTGCCATTGCCCGTGAAGGAGGCATCGGTGTTATTCACAAAAACATGAGCATTGAGGAACAGGCTCGTCAGGTTGCTATCGTTAAGCGTGCCGAGAACGGAATGATTTACGACCCCGTAACCATTCAGTTGGGAAGCACGGTTGCCGACGCACTGGACTTGATGACCGAATATCACATCGGTGGTATTCCCGTAGTGGACGCAGAGCGTCATTTAGTGGGTATTGTAACCAACAGGGATTTGCGCTTTGAGCAGAACCTGAGCCGTATGATCGAGGATGTGATGACAAGCGAGAACCTTGTTACCACACATGTCCAGACCGATTTGGTTGCTGCTGCAAAGATCTTGCAGGAGAATAAAATCGAGAAACTTCCCGTTGTTGACGAAGAGAACAAACTTATCGGCCTTATTACCTACAAAGATATCACAAAGGCTAAAGACAAGCCAATGGCCTGCAAGGACAGCAAGGGCCGTTTGCGCGTTGCAGCAGGCGTTGGTGTTACTGCAGACACACTTGACAGGATGAAGGCGCTTGTAGATGCCGGTGTAGATGCCATAATCATTGATACAGCCCACGGTCACAGCAAATTTGTAATCGAGAAACTGAAGGAAGCCAAGAAGATGTTCCCCAACGTAGATATCGTTGTAGGAAATGTAGCAACAGGCGAAGCTGCACGTATGCTTGTTGAAGCTGGAGCCGATGGTGTAAAGGTCGGTATAGGTCCGGGAAGTATCTGCACCACGCGTGTCGTTGCCGGCGTAGGTGTGCCTCAGCTGAGTGCTGTATATGATGTAGCTTGTGCCCTCAAGGGTACAGGAGTTCCCCTGATTGCCGACGGAGGTTTACGTTATAGCGGCGATGTGGTGAAGGCTTTAGCTGCCGGAGGTTACAGCGTAATGATCGGTTCTCTGGTTGCCGGTACTGAGGAAAGTCCTGGTGAGACAATCATCTTCAACGGACGTAAGTTCAAGAGCTACAGAGGAATGGGCTCTTTGGAGGCTATGGAATGCGGTAGCAAAGACCGTTATTTCCAGGCTGGAGTGAAAGATGTCAAGAAACTGGTTCCAGAAGGTATTGCAGGACGTGTTCCCTATAAGGGTACAGTTCAGGAAGTTATTTACCAGTTGATAGGCGGTTTGCGGAGCGGTATGGGATATTGCGGTGCAGGAACCATCGAACAGTTACATAATGCCAAGTTTGTCCGCATCACAAATGCCGGTGTTCTGGAGAGTCATCCGCATGATGTAACAATAACCAGCGAGGCTCCTAACTACAGTCGTCCTCAGTAATTGCTTTCCATTCATAATTCATAATTTCTAATGGATATGAAACGAATCTTTATTTTGATTTTTAATTTGGGGGTTATTTTTTCAGCTCTTGCCCAGGATGATCCTATTGTTATGCATATAAACGGACAGCCTGTACCCCGAAGCGAGTTCGAATACAACTATAACAAGAATAATTCCGAAGGTGTATTAGACAAGAAGAATATCGAAGAGTATGCGCAGCTTTTTGTCAATTACAAACTGAAAGTTCTGGCAGCTCTGGATAATCATCTGGACACACTTTCCAGCTACCAGAAGGAGTTCCGCCAGTATCGCGACCAACAAATACGTCCTTTGCTGATTCCCCAGAATGCTATGGAGGAGGAATGTCAGAAGTACTATGCACAGATGCTAGCCAGCCTGCAAGGCAAGGAACTTCTACAGCCTTCACATATTTTCATACGTGTGCCACAAGCAGCAACAGAGGATGAACAGGCATCAGCCAAGGCAAAAATAGATTCTGTCTATCAAGAGATTAAGAATGGGGCCGACTTTGCAGAACTGGCCAAGAAGGTTTCTCAAGATCCCGGATCTGCTGCCCGTGGCGGCATGCTTCCCTGGATTGGTCCCAATCAGACCCTGAAGGAATTCGAGGATGTTGCCTACAAACTGGAAGTGGGTCAGGTTTCGGAACCTTTCCTATCTACTGTAGGATACCATATTATAAAACTGATGGGCAGAAAGCATTTGGAGAGTTACGATGAGCTAAAGGCTAACATCCGACGCTATCTGGAAAGCCAAGGCTTGGAGAACCAACTTGCCACACAGGTACTGGATTCTTTGGCGCAGCAGTCTTCGCCCCAGAAGACCGTGGAAGAAATCCTGGACGAAGAAACAGAACGTCTTTGTGCAAAGGATAATGAGCTGAAGTATCTGGTACAGGAATATCACGATGGCCTGTTGCTCTTTGAAGAGTGCAGTAGAAATGTATGGGAACCTGCCAGCAAGGATACAACGGGCTTAGCTTCTTATTTCAAGGCAAACAAGAAGAAATATGCATGGAAGGATCCTCATTTCCGCGGTATGGTTTATTATTGTAAGAATGCCGCAGATGTCAAAGCTGTTAAAAAGTGTCTGAAGGGTGTTCCCGAGGATAAGTGGACAGCAAAGATTCGCGAGCAGTTCAACAAGGATAGTGTAACGGTACGTATGGAACGCCGTCTCTTCAAAAAAGGTGACAATGCGAATGTGGATGTACTGGCCCTGAAAGACAAGAGTGCCAAACTGAATCCGCTGAAAGACTATCCCTATGCCTCTGTTGTCGGAAAAGTATTAAAGAAAGGACCGGCAGAATGGACAGACATCAGCAACCAGGTTGTTACTGACTATCAGCGTATGCGCGAAGATGAGTATGTGGAAAAATTGCGTAAGCGCTATTCTTTTGAAATCCACGAGGATGTCTTGAAAACAGTAAATAATCATTGATTTATATGAAGGTTTGCGGCAGATATATATACCTGATTTGCTTGTCACTCTACAGCGTCATCTCTCTTGCGCAGAATAAGCTGAACAACGTGATAGACGAGGTGGTATGGGTGATTGGCGATGACGCTATTCTAAAGTCGGAAGTAGAGAAGCACAGATTGCAGTTCGGAAGTTCTCTCTCAGGCAATCCCTATTGTGTTATTCCCGAGCAACTGGCCATCCAGAAACTCTTTATCCATCAGGCAGCCATAGACAGTATCGAAGTAACAGATGCCGACGTCAACCCGTATGTGGAAAACGAAGTAAACGAGAAGATCCTTCTGGCCGGCTCTAAGGAAAAACTGGAGGAATACATGCAGATGACGATGACCCAGATACGCGAGGAGTTCTTCGACCAGTACAAGAATGAGCTTACTATGCGTAAAATGCGAGAGAAGCTGACAGAAGATGTCAAGGCAACTCCCGCTGAGGTTCGTCGCTATTTCAAAGATCTGCCGGAAGACAGTCTGCCCTTAATCCCTACTCAGGTGGAAGTTCAGATTCTGGTGCAGCAGCCACGTATTCACATCGAAGAAATAGACCGTGTAAAGAATACGCTCCGTGAATATGCCGAGCGAGTAAATTCAGGAACCACATCGTTCTCCACCTTGGCCCGTCTGTATTCCGAGGACACGGCCTCTGCCCGTCAGGGAGGCGAAATGCCTTATATGGGCCGAGGAGAGTTGGATCCAGGATTTGCCAGCGTGGCATTCGGTTTGACAGATCCGGCAAAAGTAAGTAAGATTGCACAGAGCGAATTCGGCTTTCACATCATTCAGCTGATAGACAAACGCGGTGATAAGATTAAATGCCGGCACATCCTAAAGCGTCCCGAGATTAAGCAGGAGGACATCGATACGGCAATGATCCACCTCGATTCAATTGCGGATCACATCCGTAGAGAGATTGTCTCTTTCGAAGAAGCTGTACGTGTTGTTTCGGACGACAAAGATACACGTAACAATCACGGCATCTTGTCCAACACCAAGATGAACGAGATGACTGGTGATCGGGAAACAACGACGAGATTCGAAATGGGCGAACTTTCCACCCTGTCCCCCGAACTGGCTCGCGTGGTAAGCACGTTGGAGGTTGGCGAGATCTCCAAGCCCTTCACAATGATAAACAGTAAGGGCAAAACCGTTTGTGCCATTGCCAAACTGAAGAACCGTATCAATTCTCACAGGGCAAATATGGCCGAGGATTTTCAGATCCTGAAAGCTTCCGTCGAAGCAGAAAAAAAACAAAAGGTTATTCTTGATTGGATAAAGGAAAAACAGCGTACAACGTACATCAGGATAAATCCTGACTGGCGCGACTGCGATTTCCAATACCCCGGCTGGATTAAGTGATGAATCATCGTCTGTCTGTAATATGTACACTTATCTTGTTTGGCGTTTGTCTTTTATTTGCTATAACTCCTGTCAGGAAAACCGCAAATAACAACAGAACAAAAACGTCGAATAAAGACAGTCGTGTGCATTTGATGCACGCTGACAAGTTGTATTACGATGACCGTCTTCATCACACAGCACAGTTTCTGATAGGAAATGTCAAGTTCAATCATGAGGGTACACTCATGTATTGTGACAGCGCTCTTTTCTACGAAGCAACAAATTCCTTTGATGCATTCGGTAATGTACGTATGGTACAAGGCGATACGCTGACACTTACAAGCGAGGTGTTGTATTACAATGGAATCGACCGATTGGCACGTGCCCGCTTCAATGTAGTGCTGAAGCATCTGAAAACCATTCTGTACACAGACAGCCTGGATTACGACCGCATATATGACCTTGGATATTTTTTCGAGGGAGGACGGCTCCTGGATCAGGGCAATGAGCTGACAAGCGACTGGGGCCAGTATCAGCCGGCAACCCATCAGGCTGTCTTTAACTATAACGTCAGGCTGGTTAATCCCGAACCGCCCGAACCGCCCAAGACCGTACTGGTTTCTGATACCTTATATTATAATACCAATACGGCCGTTGCCTATGTGGTCGGTCCGTCCAATGTCGAGAACGGAGAAAGCCACATATACACAGAACGCGGCTATTATCACACCAAGACAGACGAGTCTTATATGCTTGACAGAAGTATTCTGGTGAACGAAGGAAAGCATCTTGTAGGCGACAGTGTTGTGTGGAACGGAGAAACAAAGATCGGTGAAGCCTTTGGCAACTTCGTTTATACAGACGACGAGAACAAGAATATGCTTACAGGCAACTACTGTTATTACGTTGACAGCATAGGCTATTGCGAAGCATACGACAGCGCCTTGGTAATAGACTTCTCCCAGAAAGACACTTTATTTGCCCATGCAGATACCTTTAAGGTATTTACCTATTATATAGATACCGACAGCATGTACAGAGTCCTGCATGCATACCGTCATGTGCGAGCTTTCCGCGAGGACATGCAGGCCGTCTGCGACTCCATGGTTTATAACTCCCAGGATTCCTGTCTGGTAATGTATTACGACCCTATCCTGTGGCAAGAAGGACAGCAAATGCTGGGCGAAGAGATCAGGTCTTTCTTTAACGACAGCACATTGGATAGCGTGCAGATACTACGTCAGGCACTTTCTGTAGAGAAGATCGACAGCATTCATTACAACCAGATTGCCGGACACGAAATGCATTTCTACTTCAAAGAAGGAGAAATGTATCTTTCTACCACCATGGGAAATGTGTATTTCAACTATTACCCCTTTAACGAGGACAGCGTAATGGTAGAAATGAACCACACAGAGACAACCCTACTGAAGTTGTATATCGAAAAACGCAAGGTCAACTATGTATGGATGCCCGCAGCAACAGGAACCATGTATCCCGTACCGCTGATTCCACCAGACGAGTTGTATCTCTCCAACTTTGCATGGTTCGATTATATCCGACCTGTTGACAAAATGGACGTCTTCCTCTGGCGAGGAAAAAAATCCGGAAGCGAGTTAAAGAAGAGTGTGCAACGTGTAGCACCAAAGCAGAAGTTATCTGATATCAAAAAAGAGTAAATAAATAAGGATATGGGAATGTTCAGCACCAGACAGCCTCGCAAGTTCAGACGAGTGAGCATTTATACCGACGAGCGCAAGGAGAAACTGCAGAAGTTGGTGGAACAGGCAAAACGTGAGAATGGCGAAGTCGTACCCGGAGACAACACTTATCATGCAGATAAGTTCAAGGGGACCTTTATCAATTTCACCCCTCGTGCTCAACGCTATAAAGAGAACGGGGCAAGAATAGGCTGGCCTTTGGCATTCATTCTTATTGTCGTCTTGTTGATTGTATGGAAGTTTATAATGACAGGAACCAGATAAAATATGGACATTATTCACCTTCTTCCAGACTCGGTCGCCAATCAGATAGCCGCCGGTGAAGTCGTTCAACGACCCTCATCGGTTATCAAGGAGCTGATGGAGAATGCTGTTGATGCCGGTGCATCAACGGTAGATGTACTTGTTGTAGATGCAGGCAGGACATCCATCCAGGTAATAGACGACGGGAAGGGAATGAGTGAGCAGGATGCCCGCATGGCCTTTGAGCGTCATGCCACCTCCAAGATACAGAAAGCAGAAGACCTGTTCTCGCTGCATACAATGGGATTCAGGGGCGAAGCTCTTCCTTCCATTGCTGCCGTTGCACAGGTTCATCTTCTTACCAGAACCATAGAAAGCGAATTGGGCACCGACCTCACCATCGAGGGCTCCCGTGTTACAGATCAGGAAATCTGTTCGTGCCCTGTAGGTACAAATATCGAAGTCCGTAACCTCTTCTTCAATGTACCGGCCCGACGGAAATTCCTGAAATCCAACCAGACGGAACTGAACAATATCATCCAGGAGTTCGAACGAATCGTATTGGTGAATCCCACCGTCAGTTTCTCTCTCACACATAATGGTTCATTAATTACAAAACTTCCCGCCTGTAATTTTAGGCAGCGCATAGTAAATGTGTTCGGGAAGAAACTTAACGAACAACTCCTGTCAATAGATGTGGATACCACCCTTGCACGCATTACAGGTTTTGTGGGTAAACCCGAGGCTGCACGTAAGAAGAATTCCAACCAGTATTTCTTCGTGAACGGTCGTTACATGCGGCATCCTTATTTCCACAAGGCGGTACTCGAAGCCTTTGCGCACTTAATCCCCGAGGGGGAACAGATTCCCTACTTCCTTTACTTCGAGGTGGATCCCGCCAACATAGATGTCAATATCCATCCCACCAAGACAGAGATAAAGTTCGAGAACGATTCTGCCATCTGGCAGATACTGGTTGCAGCCATCAAGGATTCCCTGGGTAAGTTCAATGCTGTTCCCACCATCGATTTTGATGTGGAGGGCCGACCCGATATCCCAGCCTTTGACTTCAACAACGTTTCAGAAGTCCATGCACCTCGTATAAAGGTAGACAGCAATTATAATCCCTTCCGACACGAAGGAGAAAAACACCAGAAGCAGACACCCGTAGATTGGGAACAGCTTTACGCAAACATCCCAAAAGCAGAACCTACCCGGGATTATCCCATAGAAGATTTATCCACAGACAAAGAAGACATCTTTGCCGACGAGACTCAGAATAGCATGGAAATGAGCAACAGCCATTTCCAGTATCGCGGTCAATATATCCTTACACCCGTACAGACGGGACTGATGATGGTTGACCAGCACAGAGCCCATGAACGTATTCTGTACGAAAAGTTCCTTCGGCAGATCGAGGGACAGAAAGCTTCCTCGCAAGGGCTTCTCTTCCCCGAGATACTGCAGTTGGCTCCCTCAGATGCCGTTCTCTTCCAAGATATGACAGACGAGTTGCGCTCGCTCGGATTCGATATTGAATCGCTGGGCGGCGGCAGTTTCTCCATTAACGGCGTACCTTCCGATCTGGAAGGCGCAAACCCCGTACTGGTATTAAACCAGATGGTAGAAATCCTCAAAGAGAAAGAGACAGGAATAGATAACGAATTACAGCACCGCATAGCTTTGGTAATGGCACGCAATGCTGCTATTGTGACAGGGCAGGCATTAAGCAACCAAGAGATGGAGTCATTGCTGAGCGAACTCTTCAGATGTCAGAATCCTAACCTCACTCCAACGGGAAAGATTATCGTTTCTGTCTTGGAACATGCTCAGATTGATAAATTGTTCGGGCGCTGATAAAAAAGAATTTGATTAATTACATATAAAGACAATGGAACCAAAAGAAAAGATTATTCTTACGGGCGACCGCCCAACCGGAAAGCTTCACATAGGTCATTACGTAGGTTCACTCCGCAGAAGAGTGGAACTGCAGAATTCAGGCCTGTACGATAAGATTTTTATTTTCGAAGCCGATGCACAGGCACTTACGGATAACATCGAGAACCCCGAGAAAGTTCGTCAGAACGTCATAGAGGTAGCATTGGATTATCTGGCTGCCGGCCTTGACCCTGCCAAGAGTACCTTATTTATACAAAGCCAGATTCCCGAGCTCTGCGAACTTTCCTTCTATTTTATGGATATGGTTAGCGTAAGTCGTCTGCAACGTAACCCTACTGTTAAGACCGAGGTTCAGATGCGTGGCTTTAACGGCGAAAGCATACCTGTAGGATTCTTCACCTATCCTATCTCTCAGGCTGCAGATATAACCATGTTTAAGGCAACTACCGTTCCTGCCGGCGAGGATCAGGAACCCATGTTGGAACAATGCCGCGAGATTGTCCGTAAGTTCAATAACATTTATGGAGATACCCTTATAGAGCCCAACATCCTGTTACCCGAGAATGCTGCCTGTCTGCGTCTGCCCGGTACCGACGGAAAGGCCAAGATGAGCAAGAGTCTTGGTAACTGTATCTATCTCTCCGACTCTGCTGATGAGGTAAACAAGAAGGTTAAGAGTATGTACACCGACCCCACCCATCTACAGGTAAACGACCCGGGACACCTTGAGGGCAATACCGTCTTTACCTATCTCGATGCTTTTGCAACAGACGAGATGGTAGCTGCCATGACAACGGATTATCAGACCCTCCAGGAGATGAAGGACCACTACACACGTGGCGGTTTGGGCGACATGAAGTGCAAGAAACTTTTGATGAACGTCCTACAGGAAACCTTGGAGCCTATCCGTCAGCGTCGTGCAGAGTTCGAAAAAGATATTCCTCAGGTATATGATATCCTGAAGAAAGGATGTGAAGTAGCTCGTGAGGCTGCCTGTCAGACAATGGACGAGGTTCGTCGCGCCATGAAGATTAACTACTTCCAGGACAGCGCACTGATTGAAGAGCAATCACGCCGATTCGCATCTAAATAAAAATATTTAAGGAAAAGTTTTGTCAGTCCGCAGAAAAGTAATAACTTTGCTCCGCATTTCCTGAAGGGGGCTTGTGCCCGGGCGTTTAGCTCAGCTGGTTCAGAGCATCTGCCTTACAAGCAGAGGGTCGGCGGTTCGAATCCGTCAACGCCCACAAACATCTCCCGCAAGCCACCTTCAGAATGGGCGTTTAGCTCAGCTGGTTCAGAGCATCTGCCTTACAAGCAGAGGGTCGGCGGTTCGAATCCGTCAACGCCCACCACTTTTGCACAAGAAAATATTTTGAAGCACGTATTAGTTTTTTTTGGCTATGGAATTAAATTTGTTAACGGCCATATCCCCAGTTGACGGCCGCTATCGTGGTAAAACAGAAACCTTAGCTGGTTATTTTTCAGAGTTCGCTCTTATCCGTTATCGCGTAAGAGTAGAAATTGAGTATTTCATTACACTTTGCGAGTTACCCCTACCCCAACTGGCATCATTCCCCCAGAACCTGTTTGTGGTGCTGAGGAAGATCTATATGGACTTCTCCGAAAAGGATGCACAAAGGGTAAAAGACATAGAGAAAGTTACCAATCACGACGTCAAGGCCGTTGAATACTTCATCAAGGAGCAGTTCGATGCCATTGGCGGATTGGATGCCTATAAGGAATTCATCCACTTTGGACTTACCTCACAGGATATTAATAACACCAGTGTGCCCCTGAGCATAAAGGAATCCTTGGAGCAGGTTTACTATCCTCTCCTTCAGGAACTGATCGACCAGTTGGCTGCTTATGCCGAGGAATGGAAAGATGTTCCCATGTTGGCCAAGACACACGGACAGCCAGCAAGCCCCACTCGTCTAGGTAAGGAGATAATGGTATTCGTGTACCGTCTGCAGCGACAGCTGGAGATGTTACGCCAGAGTCCTATAACAGCCAAGTTCGGCGGTGCTACAGGTAACTTTAATGCCCATCATGTGGCATATCCCCAGTACGACTGGCGTCAGTTCGGTGCCAAGTTCGTTGCAGAGAAATTAGGCTTAGAGCGCGAGGAATACACCACACAGATTAGTAACTACGACTGTCTGGGTGCCATCTTCGATGCTATGAAGCGTATCAATACCATCATTATCGACCTCGACCGCGACTTCTGGCAGTATGTCTCCATGGAGTATTTCCGTCAGAAGATAAAGGCTGGTGAGGTTGGTTCCAGCGCTATGCCCCATAAGGTGAACCCCATCGATTTCGAGAATTCCGAGGGTAACCTGGGCATTGCCAATGCCATCCTTCTGCACCTGAGTCAGAAGTTGCCGGTAAGCCGTTTGCAGCGCGACCTCACAGACAGCACCGTTCTTCGTAACATCGGTGTACCCATGGGTCACATGCTCATCAGCCTTAGCAGCACCCTTAAGGGCTTGCGTAAGTTGGTATTGAATCAGGAGGCTATAAACCGCGACTTGGATAACTGTTGGGCTGTATGTGCCGAGGCCATCCAGACCATTCTCCGCCGCGAGGCCTATCCTCATCCCTACGAGGCTCTCAAGGCTCTTACCCGCACCGGAAAGGGCATCGACGAGGCCACTATCAAGAACTTTATCGAGGAGCTTAACGTCAGTGAATCCGTGAAGGAAGAATTACGTGCTATAACTCCTCATACATATATTGGTATATAACATTTTTAAAACACTTTTAGAAAGGAAAAAGAAAAACTATGATTACAGAAGATGAAAGTTGGAGAGAAAAGTTCTCCGAGAAGAGCGAGAGTGAAGGCCGCGACGGTTACCGCCCTCAGCAATTTGGAAGTGATAACAATCGTAACCCCAGATATAGCAGTCAGGGACGTGTAATGCGTCCGCGTATAAGCCGTCCTGCATTCAGCAGTAACTCAGAGGGACAGACCAGTCGGCCTTATCAGCCCCGTCCTCGCTATAACGCAGGCGGAGAAGGAGGCTATCAGCCCCGTCAGCCACGCGAAGGAGGTTACCAGCCCCGTCCTCGCTATAACGCAGGTGAAGGTTACTCCCCCAAAGGGGGAGACAGAGGGGGCTTCCGTCCCCGCTATAATGCAGGTGAAGGTTACTCCCCCAAAGGGGGAGACAGAGGGGGCTACCGTCCTCGTACCTCTGGCTATGCTCCTAAGGGTGGAAGACCCGGTATGCGTCCACGTACAGGCGGTTACAATCCCAACGCCAAGTACAGCATGAAGAAGCAGATCGAGTACAAGGAGACTCACGTTGATCCCGATGAACCCATCCGTCTGAACAAATTCCTGGCCAATGCCGGTGTATGCAGCCGTCGCGAGGCAGACAGCTTCATCGAGGCTGGCGTAGTAAAGGTGAACGGCCAGGTTGTAACCGAACTGGGTACCAAGGTTAAGCGTTCGGATTCCGTGCTGTTCCATGACCAGTTGGTTAGCATAGAGAAAAAGGTTTATATCCTCCTGAACAAGCCCAAGGACTATGTCACCACCAGCGACGACCCGCAGAACCGCAAGACCGTTATGGACTTGGTGAAGGGTGCTTGCCGCGAGCGTATCTATCCTGTTGGCCGTCTCGACCGCAATACAACAGGTGTGCTACTGCTTACCAACGATGGTGAGTTGGCCAGCAAGCTTACCCATCCTCAGTACATGAAGAAGAAGATCTATCACGTGTACCTTAATAAGAATGTTACGGCTGCCGATATGCGCATGATTGCCGATGGTATTCAGTTAGAGGATGGCGAGATTAAGGCAGATTCCATCGAGTATGCCAGCGAGACCGACCGCAAGCAGGTAGGCATAGAGATTCACAGCGGACGTAACCGTATCGTACGCCGTATTTTCGAGAGTCTCGGCTATAAGGTAATCAAGTTGGACCGCGTATTCTTTGCCGGACTTACCAAGAAGAATGTCCGCCGTGGTGACTGGCGCTACCTCACAGAGCAGGAAGTGAACATGTTGCGCATGGGAGCGTTTGAATAAGGCCCCCTCCGTCTCCCCCTTTAGGGGAGTGGAATTGTCGAAATATGAATAAAAAGAAAACAAGATGAAAAGAACAAAAATAATAGATGTCCTCAATATGGCACTCCCCCAAAGGGGGAGCGAGGAGGGGGCCTCCATATGTGTTAAGGGTTGGGTACGCTCCAAGCGTGGCTCAAAGGGAATCTTCTTCATTGCCCTGAACGATGGAAGCACCATCAAGAACGTTCAGATCGTGGGCGACGAGGCAAACTTCCCCGAGGAGACCGTAAAGCGTATTACCACTGGTGCTTGCCTCTGTGTAGAAGGTAAGTTGGTTGAGAGTCCTGCTGCCGGTCAGGCCAGCGAGATTCAGGCCACAGCCATCGAGATTCTGGGTGACTGCGACAACACTTATCCCCTGCAGAAGAAAGGTGCCAGCTGGGAATACCTCCGCACCGTAGCTCACCTGCGTCCCCGTACCAACACCTTCGGTGCCATTCTGCGCATCCGCCACAATATGGCAATGGCCATCCATACCTATTTCCACGAGCACGGATACTTCTATTTCCATACACCCCTTATCACAGCCTCTACTTACCGTATCCGGTCAGTTGGAGGGAGAGTTAGGAGCAACTGCACTGGGCGCCATTTACACCTTCGGTCCTACCTTCCGTGCCGAGAACAGCAATACCCCACGCCATCTGGCAGAATTCTGGATGATAGAGCCCGAGGTTGCTTTCCTCGATCAGGAAGAGTTGATGGACTTGGAGGAGGACTTCATCAAGTACTGTGTACGCTGGGCATTGGAGAACTGCAAGGACGATCTGGAGTTCCTGAACAAGATGATAGACAAAACCCTCATAGAGCGTCTCGAAGGAGTCCTGAAGGAAGACTTCGTCCGGCTGCCCTATACTGAGGGAATCAATATCTTGCAGGAAGCTATCAAGAACGGCAAGAAGTTCGAGTTCCCCTGCAACTGGGGCGACGACTTAGCTTCTGAGCACGAACGCTACCTCGTAGAGGAGCACTTCAAGAAGCCCGTCATCATGACCGACTATCCCACAGCCATCAAGTCATTCTATATGAAGCAGAACCCTGCAACCCCCGAAGGCGGTTCCATAGGTTACAAAGGTTGCGTAGCACCTGGTCCTACCATGCAAGGCACCGATGTACTCTTCCCCTCTATCGGCGAGATTATAGGCGGTTCTGTCCGTGAGGCAAGCTACGACAAGCTGATGGCCGAGATAGATCGTCGCAAGATGGATATGACCCACCTGTGGTGGTATCTCGATACCCGCAAGTACGGAAGTTGTCCTCATGCAGGCTTCGGCCTCGGTTTCGAGCGTCTGATACTCTTCGTAACCGGCATGCAGAACATCCGCGATGTCATTCCCTTCCCCCGCACTCCCAAGAACGCAGAGTTTTAATCTGCATTCCGATAATTATACAGCGGACATAGCCCCAAGGGTTATGTCCGCTGTGTTTTTCATGGTATCGTTAAGGTTAGGATATCCGTAATTCCGCAAAAAACATCCCATTTTCTTTGTAAATATTATATTATTGCATATTTTTGCATAAGAATAAACAGGGTTATTAAGAACGATGAAACGAGTATCACTTGTCATTTTCCTACTTTTAACAAGCATTTTCGCCCTTCCTTTGAAGAATGGTGACCACTTTGTTGCTCCCATACCTTTCGGAAACGGTACCGTCACCATGAACTTTCATACAGGACTGGTTCCAGGTGATGGATGGTACTGCTCAGTCGGTTCACAAGAGTACTGCAAGCCTGCTGTCGATTCCAGGTTAGAAGGAGAACTAATCATTCCCGATGCCGTCACCTATCAGGGCATTAATATGGAAGTCTTGTGGATATCACGAGGTTCCTTCCAGTCCTGCCCCAAACTCACAAAGATTCATTTGCCGGCAAAAGTATTGTCCATTTCCGATCTGTCTTTCCAGGGTTGCAGTTCGCTGCGCGAGATAACCATCCCGGTATGCTGCGAGGTTATCTATCCACGTGCCTTTATCGGATGCACGGCACTCAGGCGGGTTACATTCCTGTCAGACCTTCCTCCCAAGAGCTACAACAACGATACATTCGACGAGGTAACTTACTCCACAGCAACACTTGTTGTTCCAGCCCAGTCTTCAGAAGAATATCTGAAAAATCCCATAAGTTATCGCTTCCGTTTCCATGCAGAAACCCTTCCCATTTATAAAGACAATTAACCGTGAGTACAAAAGAACCATCCAATAACATCAATCTTGATAATTCCTTCTCCGGCTTTGCCGAAGAAGATGTCGAGCATGTCAGTCGCAAGTTCACAGAAGTGAGCCTTCTGAAGGAAACGGCAACCCACCAGCTTTTCAAGTCCAAGCATTTTGGCCGATGGTATCTTTTAAAGGCTCTATGCCCCCATCTCCGTAAGAGCGAGTTCCACCGCCAGATGCTACGTAAGGAAATGGAGATCCTTATGCAGTTGCAACATCCCGGTATCGTGGGTTGTTCGGGTATGGAGTATATAGCAGATTACACAGACAGTCAGGGCGAGACTATATCCATAGGCGAATGCATTGTTCTCGAATTTATCGACGGTCAGCCACTTTCCGAGTTGCTTAGCTCCTCCCCTCGGTATGGCTGGAAGGGTGTTGCCTCCGAGCTTCTCGATGCCCTCGACTATATGCATGCTGCCGGTATCACGCATCGCGACCTGAAGCCTTCCAATATCATGCTTACCCACAATGGACAGCATGTAAAAATCATCGATTTCTCTCTGGCCGACACCAACAGTCATGCGATACTGAAACAACCCTCTGGTACCCGTCGGTATATGGCACCAGAGCAGGAAACCATGTCTACCCCCGATGTCCGCAACGATATATATTCGCTGGGTGTTATCCTTAGCGAATTACCGCTTAAAGGTTTCTGGCCTGCTATTGCCCGTCGCTGCCATCTCCCCATCGAGGAGCGTTATGCCAACATTGCCGCCCTACAGGCTGATGTAGAACGGCGTTCACGTCGTGCCACCTTTTTACGCTGGTCTGCCGCATCTCTGGTCTCCCTTCTTCTTCTTTCCGTTATATTTGGTTCGGTATGGAACACCTATAAGGAACAGAACCGCATTCCGCGCCTTACGGCAAAGGCTATGGAACAACTGGAGGACAGTATCACTGCTACCCAACTTACCCAACATATAGATACGCTTACCGATTGGCGTTATCTCGATCCACAGGTAAACGAGAAGATTCTCAGCGTAAATGCTTTCATCTACGAATATGCCGCTACGCAGTTACCCGAATGTTCCGAACACGAGCGTACCAACATCATGTACCAGATGCTCGAGCATTGGCAACACTGGCACGACCATATAGTCCGTCGCGCCAAGTTTCTAATTCCCAAAAGAAAAGCTAAAGATTAAAGTCTATTCTTCAATTTTAAAACGGACGCCATCCTTTTTTCCCACAACGTATACCATTTGCGGGCGCCCTTCGTGTATCAGGCTGCTCATGTAAAGAGGTTCGCCTTCAATAAAAACATCACATACGAATGTATCGCCCACACTGAGTTTCGTATGCTCAGCTTCTTTCACCTCGAAGCAACCGTCTTTCCTTAGTTCAGCCACACACCGGCGGTCAGGCTGCCATGTCAGTTCTACCCGCTGTCCTATCTGTATGTCCGCCGTTCTAAGATGGCGGGCCATCACCTCATCGCTTTGTGGCTCATCCGAAGATGCCGGAGCCCAGTTGCAGAATGTTACATAATCAGCATAGCCCAGATAACGGGCCAACACATCCAAGGTGGTCTGTCGTGTGGCAACTCCCTTTCTATAGCCCCATATACGCATAAGCGTGGAAGAACTTACAAGTTCCTTCACCCTTGCCTCTATTTTCTCCGAGAGCCACTCAAAGTCCATTGGAGTCCGCAGCTGTTTGCCAGCCTTCTGCTCCACCGCCTCACACAGTTTCCTATATTCTTGTTGCATATACCTTATTATTATGTTGCAAATATACAAGAAAATCCTACAAGTACCTAACCGGATGAAGAAAAGTAGCATTTAATTTCTATATTCATAAAATGACATAGAAATGACATTGTTGTTCATAGCATAAAGGCGTATTTTTGTTCCGAAATATATACTTACGGATGTGGGATAGTAGGAAAAAAGATTAATTCTTAATATCACTGGTTATTCCTCATCCTTCCAACAGAGAGTGCCAGAAGGCTCACACCGCGTTTGTGTGCTGAAGGAAATACTAAAACAATATTATGATAACAATGAAAAACAATAATATTAATAAGCAAATGAAAAAGATTCTACTTCTATTTCTTATGAGTGCTCTCATGCCGATAATGGTTGGGGCGCAGGGTACACCCACGGATGACACGTTTACAGTCAGCGAACTTAGTTGGGATTCTGACATGAACGGCGTTTCCTCACCCCAGCATGATATATATATTATGAGGTACACGCAAAATAATCATTAAATAAAATCATAGAATTATGGTAACATTAATCTCGAAGAAGAAGGTCACCGTCAGCAAGACAAAGATGGTGGCAACCACTACACCTGCAACAATCCACATCAACCAAGTATTTAGGCTCATAAGAGATATTGCAAACGCATTTGGTGCATATATACCGCCGCGTAAAGGTTTTGGGTTTATGGTAAGGAATGGGTTAAAGACCAACATCGCTGTCTGGTGCCCGAGCTACGATGCGGGAACGCCCTGGACCAACATTCTTACAAATGGCGGAAAAACACTTATTGAAAAGAAAAATACTAATCTCAGCCTTAGTGACTTCCAAAAACATATCCAAAAAGATCCCAACTATGATGTAAACATCAAGCGGATGGTTTTCTTGAAGGTTAATAAGAAGTTTTATTTCATTGGTTTCTTCCAGGTGGATGTTATCGATTTCACAAACCGTACTGTAAGCTTCAAGAAAGTGGATGTCCCAGCGTTCTCTGTAACAATCAAAAAGAAAACAGTTCATGTAACTGTGGAGGAAGAAACAATTGAGACCACATTATTAGTCCAACCATAAAAAAAACAAGCTATGAAACCAAAACATCTTATAATTACCCTGCTGGCTTTCTTGACCAGCATGACAGCATCGGCATATGAGTGGACTGATGCCAATGGAACCGTGTGGAGTTTTTCAATATCGGAAAGCACAGCGAGTATATACAAAGATAATTTAACCCCAGCCATCAGTGGCACTATACCTGCAGACTTGACGATTCCCGCCACACTTTATATTGGCGAAACATCCTATACCGTGACAAGCATCGGATACTCTGCGTTCTGTGATTGCTCAAGCCTCACCTCTGTCAACATACCGGAGGGCGTGACAAGCATCGGAGAACAAGCGTTCTGTGGTTGCTCAGAACTCACCTCTGTCAACATACCCAACAGCGTGACAAGCATCGCAGACTATGCGTTCTACTTCTGTGAGAGCCTCACCTCCGTCAACATACCGGAGGGCGTGACAAACATCGGAGACCGGGCGTTCGAATATTGCTCTAGCCTCACCTCTGTCACCATACCCAGCAGCGTGACAAGCATCGCAGACAAGGCGTTCGAATATTGCTCTAGCCTCACCTCTGTCACCATACCCAGCAGCGTGACAAGCATCGGAGACTGTGCGTTCTACGCCTGTTCGAGCCTCACCTCCGTCAACATACCGGAGGGCGTGACAAGCATCGAAGGCAGTGCGTTCTTTGGTTGCTCGAGCCTCACCTCTGTCAGCATACCCAGCAGCGTGACAAGCATCGGATACTCTGCGTTCTGGAATTGCTCAAGCCTCACCTCCATCAACATACCCAGTAGCGTGACAAGCATCAGAGACAATGCGTTCTATGGCTGTTATTTCACATCTGATTCTTTTGTTAACAATACAGCATTATTGGATGACAATAATTGGGGCGCAACTTTATGCGACGAAGAAACAATTGAAGGCTTGTTAATTAAAAATAATTCTGTTGTGAAATGTAGACGTTGGGCAACATCAGTTAACATTCCCAATAGCGTGACAAGCATCGGAGAATATGCGTTCTCTGGTTGCTCAGGACTGACTGATGTTTGGTGTTATGCAGAAAATGCGCCAGGGACAAGTAGCAATGCCTTCGGTAGTTCGCCCATCAGTTCCGCAACGCTCCATGTACCTCCTACTTCTTTAGAGAGTTACACTAATTCTTCATCTTGGAATAAATTTGGCACGATTGTAGCAATATCCCCACAGGTTACCAATCTGCTTTCTAACAAATGGTCTGGTGCAGAGTATTCTGTTCAAGCTATTACATACGATTCTGGTGTTGACGATACCAACTATTCTAACAATGTAGTGGGAGTCCCAGAGGCGGATGCAAACGGAAAGAACTGGTACGATGTTGACTACACATGCAATTGGGAAGAAAGAACAGCTCCATTAAACAATTGGTGTGATCACTATGGTGACATCTATGCTAGGCGCACTTTCTATTACGACGGGGAAATACCTGCAGAACTTTTCCTTGCCTGCGGACACGATGATGCGCCATGCGAATACTATCTCAACGGTGAACTGATATGGTCGGCTACTGATGGTTATAATGAATGCGTGATATACAAGTTAACCAGTGCACAGAAGGCTTTACTGAGACCAGGGCAACTAAACGTACTGGCATTCCATGTACATCAGAATGAAGGACCAATGTACGCTGACTGTGGCTTATATACAAGTTTATCAGAAATGGGCACCAAGTGCGGAGATAACCTTGCATGGTCCTTCGATGAAGATACAGGTACACTGACAATCTCAGGGACAGGGAATATGTTTGATTTCTGGGATGATAATACGCCATGGACCAGATTCAAAAATCAAATTAAGACTATTGTTATACAATCTGGTGTGACGAGCATCGGGAATTTTGCTTTCTGTGAATTCCAGGCACTGACGTCTGTCACCATTCCTGAAGGTGTTATTACTATAGGTGATAATGCGTTCCGAAATTGCACATCATTGGAATCAGTATCCCTTCCTGAATCGCTGAAACACCTTAGAGGGCATTCGTTTTTGGGCTGTAGCGCATTGACCTCAATCACGATTCCAGACGGAATTACAGATCTTAACAGGATTGCATTCCAAGAATGTTCGAATCTGACTACTTTTACCTACAACAAGGCAGAAAACGAATTGACTAAGGTGGATGGAGTTTATCAGATTGGCACGGCTGAAGATTTATGCAATTTCGCTATTCTGTCTACTGCTGCTAACGCGGATATCTGTGCTCAGCTTACTGCAGACATTGACTATACCGGATATACTATTACCGGAAATTCTCTTGATAACCATTTCCAACACATCGGTCTTAACGGTTATCGCGGTACGTTCGATGGCAACGGGCATACCATCACGGTAAACATTAATAATCCCGATAGTTGGCAGATTGCAGCCCTCTTCAGGACATTAGGCAAAGGTGGTGTTATTAAGAACCTGCGTGTAGCAGGTCATGTGGAAAGCGTATCCAAATTCAGTGCAGGTATCGTTTCTGAGCTGAAAAGCGGAAAGGTAAGCCATTGTGTAAGCGATGTAGACATTGTGAGCAACATTGACGGCGATTGCGCAGACGGCGGAATTGCCGGTATCGCAACTTACGACGGGCAGGAAAGCATAGTGGAATACTGTGTGGTGGCTGGTTCGTTCCAGGGCAGCAATGCCCACCACAGAGGTGGTATCATTGGTATCGGACGTGATGGCAATTCAGAAAATATCACAATTGACAATTGCCTGTTCGTTGCAAATGTGGATGACCTTAATGTGACCGAGAGCAATACCTTTGTCCGCGACCCGATCTCTTCAACCCATATCACCAACTGCTACTACCTGAACGCTATGGGTGATGCCAGTGCAGGCACGCAAGTGACATCTACCCAATTGACGAGCGGAGAGCTATGCTATTTGCTTAACGGAGACCAGAGCAGTATAAACTGGACACAGAATCTTACAGGGAATGCTGCTGATTCATACCCGCTACCATTCTCTACTCATGCTCAGGTCTATGTTAATGGCAATATTTATGCAAATATCTCGCAATTGGATAATGTTATCTACATTGTACCGTTTACTGCAAGAGTCGGAGACAAGGCACAAATGGAGATATGCCTGAAAAATGCAAATGCAGCTACTGCCTACGTTTTTGATTTGGTTCTCCCTGAAGGCATCACAGTGGCAAAGAATGACAACGGGAAATACATAGATGAATTAAGCAACCGCCATGAAGACCATACACGCACCTTTAATTATAAAGGTGAAAATATATATAGTCTCTCTACCCTATCAGGTAACTCAGAGGAGTTGACGGGTAACGATGGAGCCATCCGCTTAGTAACAATAGAGGTTCCCGAGAACATGGCAGAAGGAGATTATGCTATAGAAATAAAAAATGCCTCCTATTCTAAGCCTGACGGCACGCTGGTAACACTCCCAGATACAAGGTCGGCTGTAACTGTTGAGGATTATATAATGGGTGATGTGAACGGAAATGGAGGCGTAGATATCGGAGATGCAGTAAGCATTGTAAATTATCTGGTTGGCAAGTCATCAACGAACTTTGTAGATAAAGCTGCTGACACAAATAAAAACGGACAGATAGACATTGGCGATGCTGTAACCGTCGTTAACCTACTTGTTGGAAAAATTGCCGGATTTACCCGTGAGTACCATCTCATCTGGGACGACAAAGAACCAGAATAACAATACTTAAATGGAATAATAAAAATCTAAAATAATATCTTTATGAAAAAGAAATTTTTATTTATAAGCTTATTACTTTGTTTCGCAAGCAGCACATATGCTGAAGATGCATTCGGTGTTGAGAACATCACGCTACCTAAAAACGGAGAGGCTGATGTAGCAGTAACTTTCTCTTTGGATGCTGGCAGTACCTGCTCTGGGTATACCTTCTGGCTGCAAGCGCCTGAGCAACTGGCATTCGTGACGTATGTAAAGAACGAAAATACATACGTGACCTATACCGCTGGTGACTGCTATGACGAAACTCCGACCATTACTCCAAATATTAACGAAGGATACCTTAAAGTAGGTTGTCTTACAGCAAACAGCGACCCAATCGTTGGGCAGACAGGAACATTGGTAACTTTCCGACTGAAAATAATAGGAGATGTGAACGTGGGCGATGTGCTGAACGGAAAGTTGATAAATGGTACCATTTCAGATGAAAACGGATCGGTGCACAATGTTGATGATGTAGATTTCACCATCACCATCGGAGAGCCGGCTGATACCCGCACTCTCCTTGACGAGAACTCCACAACGCCGCCGACGGCCAGCGGCGGGGCTGTTGATATTCGCGTAAGGAGAACTATCAATGCTAATTCCTGGAGTACAATCTGTCTGCCTTTCGCTATGACAGAGGCACAGACAAAAGAAGTTTTCGGCAATGACGTGCAGTTGGCTGACTTTACAGGGTATGAGACAACAGAGGATGCTGACGAGAATATTGTAGGCATTACGGTCAATTTCTCAAATGTGACAGCGTTAGAGGCTAATCATCCGTATATCATCAAAGTGTCTTCACCTGTGACAGAGTTCACCTTGGACAACGTAGAAGTTGATCCAGAAGAAGAACCGACAAATGCTGTCATAAAACGTACAAAGAAACAGTGGAGCGAGATGATTGGAACATATGTGGCAGAAACGGAAATTGAAGCACAGATGTTATTTATTAGCGGAGGTAACTTCTGGTATTCTGCGGGTTCAACAAAGATGAAAGGATATCGTGCCTACTTTGATTTCTATGATGTATTGACAGAAGTAGAAAATGCAGGCGTAAAAATGTTTGTTAATATTGATGGTGAAGAAGAGACGGGAATAGAAAACGTATTCGACCTGAGCGGACGCAAGTTAGACAAGAAGCCTCAGAAGGGTGTGTACATTGTGAATGGAAAGAAAATACTACACTAAAGGTTCAAGAAGTTTAAGAAGTTCAAGAAGTTTAAGGAGTTCAAGAAGTTCAAGAAGTTTAAGAGTTAATTTTTAATTAAAAACGTAAAGCAATGAAAAAGATATATAATTCTCCACAAACTATCGTGGTAAAGATACAACAGAGTTTACCCCTTGCTGACGAATGGTAATCTCTTTACTGTTTTCTCACCATATATAAGAAGGTAGTATTCTGTATCCGCGGTACCGGGATTTCATGGTATCCGCGGATACTTTTTCTTTTTGCGGTACATCTTTGAAGGAAAGCAATACCCATGATTAGGTTCTTCTTCACTTTTGTTGAAAAGTAGTTGATTAACAAAAACCGCAAAAACCCTTCTGCTTAGGTTGAGACTCCGTCTCTGATGCTATGTCTGTGTTCTTTTCCTTGTAAGCCAGGCTTCCAGATAAAAGCACCCAGCCACACCATCAATCTCTTTCGAGATTTCAACCTAACCAGAAGAAAAAACACCGTTTCGCCTTGCTCCACTAAAAAGCTGCGCATTGTGGGTTAAACAACGTATTTACATGTTAAGTCGTTAAATAAATGGTAACCGAAAGTTTTTTTAGGCTGAAAGCCGATGTTTTTTCTCTGTTGTTGTCTGTGCTTTGCGTGCAAAGCCATGATGAACGCATAGACATGAGGGCAGCATGAAGGCCGTAGGTCACAGACAGCAGCAGAGGGTTTTTGAGGTTTTTGTTTTTCAACTAAATTGAAGAAGAACCACAGTAAACCGTAAACGCGAGGATTTTCGGGGTTTTCTTTTTTGCCACACTTTTCGCATTCTGGATTCTCGCAGATGAATGTCTCTCCTTGACGAAATCCTGGCTGTCCACACCACGAGCAGGTGCGGCTAGTGTGTGCTGGGCGTATTTTCTCTACTTTGATACCATATTTTGCAGCCTTATATTTTATCATCGTCTGTAATTCGTAGTATGACCAGTTGCGCAGAACGAATTCTTTCTTCTCGTCTGCATTGCCTATTTCTCTATTTCACCGTCAGGTAGTTTGCTGCCTTTCAACCTTACTTCGTTGATGAACGTCTTAACTTCATCGTTATTTGTCTTCTTGTTGGGATTCATCTTTTTCAGGCAGTAAATAATCGCTAGCTTTATCCTTGGTGATGACACTACGGCCCAGTTTGCTTTCAAGTTGTTTGCGTGCTGCCTTAGCCACACTGCCGCCTTCTCTTGCAACTTGTGTCTGAAAGATTCTCTTTCTTCAAGCCCTTATAATGCTTATATTGCTTAGTGGTAAATCCGCTCCATTCGCGTGTGATGATGTCAGTCAGCGAGGCATATTCCAATCCCTCCTTAACGCCTGTTCGCTTCCACTCGTCGGTCAGTTCCTTACGTACCTCTATCGACTTGATGCGCTGGTTGATCCAAGCCTCGCTATAACCTAAGCGCCTATAGTCAACAATTGCCTGCTCTATGCTCAGCTCAGGGTCTTGCATCTGGTCAAGGCGCTGGCTGGCCACCTGTGCCATCCATTGCTTGAAGGGCTCAGCCTTTTTAGATGGGATTGACTGTATGATGCGGAAAATACCCTGTTGCGTTGCGCAATTGACCCTCTGTTTACCACCTGCAGTCTGAACGGAAAGGGGGGTGACAATTTGTCCCCACCCTTTGGCAAGTTCAGGGTCACGCTTCTTCATTTTCTTAATGTAATCAGTTGGGTTTACACTATCTGTTAGTGCTTCCACAATATCTACTACACAGAAGTACCACTTCTCCTGCTCGTCGTCCCACACAGTACGCACTTTGCGCTCCTCAAATAGTTGTATTGCTTGTTTCTTTGTCATTCCTATTTTCTTTTAATGTGCCTACGCCCCTGCGGTGTTTCAGGTCACGCTAAGCGCTGCAAATGTACATCAAAAATCTGACTTCCGAAACATCTGCAGCACATTATTTTCCAACAATTTTTCAACTCCTGAAAGCATAAAAAATGATGTGCCTGATTATCAAGCACATCCGGGTTTCTTGTTTTCTGGTCCGTTCATTTCAATAACCCCAATATCATCTCAGGCGATGTCTGCAACTTGGTTACGGCACACAAACCTGCTCCCATATCCTT